>JASJAT010000119.1 GCA_030066885.1 Arenicellales bacterium
ATTAATTATTTTATCCTAATTTAAAGTAATTTATCATCCATTTATCTGGTAAAGTGAGCAATTTTCTTTTGGAATGGATTACTGTCGTTGAAGATTCTGGTCATTAGATTAAAACAGATTGGGGACGCTCTGATCTCTCTGCCCGTGTGTAAGAGCCTGAAACAGACCCTTCCTGAGGCGCAGATCGATTACCTGGTTTATGAACACATCGCACCTCTTTTTGAGCACCACCCGGCAATAGACAACGTCTTGACGATCAGCCCGGAACAGCGACGCAATCGCTGGAAGTACTTTCAAAAAATGCGAGAGATCAGACGGGCACGATACGACATGGTGATCGACCTGTTGACCGTACCTATCACTGTGTTGATGACTAGGTTCTCCGGCGCAAAATGGCAGATCGGCTTTGACAAGGGGAAATGGCGCTCACACTTGTATAAAACACCGGTCCCACACCTCGATACGGCTAGCAGCCTGGAGGCAAAACTATCCATATTGAAGGGCCTGCCATTCGACGTAGAGACTATTCGATCATTTGACGTGGTTCTTGAAAGGGAGGAAATAGAAGCTATGCGTCATCGAATGACCCAAGCCGGTATTCCGACCGATCGACCGGTTTTGTTATTCTCACCGGTTAGCCGTTTGGCCTTCAAGAACTGGCCAGACGACTATTTTGCCTCAGTCGTCGATTACTGTCTGGACCAATGCGACACACACGCCGTTATGGTCTGGGGGCCGGATGAACAATCCGCAGTGGAAAACCTTACTAAAAAAATCAAACATCAAGAGCGTGTCTGTGCAACCATTCGTACCAGAAATCTGCGTGAACTGGCGGCCCTGGCAAAAAACAGTGTTTTGTTCATCGGTAACGACAGTGGTCCGAGGCATGTAGCGGAGGCAGTCGGTATCCCGACATTTACCATTTTTTCGCCTCCGATCGGTAAACATGCCTGGCTCCCGCATAAGGGAGCTCGCCACCAAGGTGTAGATATGTGCGATGCTTTGAATATAGACGTACCGACCTGGCTAAAGCGGGTCGGAGAGTTTCACAAACAACGTGACTACTTCTATCGCAAAATCACTCCCGAACTTGTCATCCACAAGCTTGACCCCATGTTACGGGAATTCGTTGCTTAGCCGGTAAACTACGTCCCGCTCCTGAGGGGCTGGTCCTCGATCCGTATCAAACCGAGGGCGCCGCTCATACCACCTTGAAGAAACCAGAGTTCAGGTCGAAGGACACCCCTGCTCCAGTATGCGCTGCTTGACCAGTTAGGGCGTACTGGAAAAAATCCTTGATATGGGGATTGTCTATCGCCTCGCCGAACAGTTGATGGGTTTTCCCCACTTCCTCTGCATCGGTGAAATCAATATAAAATGGCCGGTCGAGTATAGGTCCGTGCAACGTATTGCCCAGGCGATCGGGATTTACAATGTCAGAAGCATTCAATACGGCATCGCGTTCGTTCGTGGTCACATAAATACGCCTTGCGAACTGCATTTTCTGCATCCACTCAGTGTGTTGATCACGGTCGACATCCGCCTGGTGTACAACAATGTTGTCAAAAAGTCGCGTTTGTCCCCCAAATATTGGAGATCGGATGAAGCTCTCGAGAATGAAACCACCCAGACTGTGAACCAAACAATTAAAAGAGATAGCGCAGTCATCGGGTGCCTCCGTTCGTACGTAGCGATCCAACAATCCAATTATTCGATCGAAAGCTGCTATTGAGTTCTGTGCGATGGCACGCGCCTTCGCGTATTCCGTCACGATAATACCGCCCGGGTTCGAGGGCCAAGAGAAAACAACTGTCGCCACTTCATATTCATCGTGGACGATGCATGCCTGGTCGAGGGTGTCTCGAAACGTCTTGTTATAACCATGTACGTATAAAACACAGCTTCTTCCTGTATCTTGTAGACTGTCAACACAACTGGCGAACACGTCACGGCTGGGTACCGTGTAAGGTGTCAGAACAGGTGGTTCTTCGATCAGTTCCAGTTCCCAATCGCCATTGTTGAATTGCGCCCAGGCCAATCGTATTTCACTCGGGCCTTTGGCATTAGTGCTCTCACCAAACAACGATACATCCGTAGCATTGCTGTCGTTGATGTTCCTATTGGTTACTACCAAGATCGCCATTTTTATGTGTTAAGGAAGCTCTGAATAATTAATTGTTTCATTATTGATATGGATCGGTACTGGCGCGGGGTGACTTGATGATAAGGGAAAAATGAACAGTTTTTCGCTACGACATCTATACCTTTCGGCATACTTAAGGCAAGTTCCTGCAGTAGGAGCGGCGCCCTCGTCGCGATTAATCAGAGATTCCTTATTTATCATGCCCTGAAAAAGTATAGACACTTTTCCGGCTAGGCATTACTGGGCTTGCTTCAGGTTCCTACTGTAGTGACCTGGTTATCACGAATGCCAAAATTGCAACCAACAGGACGATAACCCACTTGAGATGGTGGGCGATGCTTCGAAGGAGCGCCTTGGTTTCGTCATCCATAGTTTCGATACGGCATATTTATTTTCTTAGTTTGGTTTCCTTGCTCTGCTCCTTGCTTATCAGGTTAGCAATATCCACTAACTGCTCTGCTATAAGTGCTAACACGTCATCCACTGTGAGAATACCGACCAGACTACCCTCCACATCAACGACGGGCGCTCTACGTACACCGCGACTACGCATGAGTTTGATTGCCTCCATAAGCTCGGTTTCCTCCTCTATAGTCACGAGCTCATAACTCATTACGTCGCCGATACTAACCTTTTCAAAGTCGACATCCTTCGCCAGGATTTCAACCACAATATCTCGGTCTGTCAATATACCAACTGGTACCGTGCCACCGTTTCGTTTTTCAACAACTATAACGTCACCGACATGGTAGGACCGCATCAGCTCAACAGCTTTACCAATGGACTCCGTTTTTTCGATGATCACTACGTCACGATTGCAATACTCTTTGACAGACATATCTTTCTCCTTCTAAAACTTGATTCGCTCAGTTATCGTTTCTCGTGTGGTGCTTACTTTTTAAATGCACTGAACTCGCTTGCGGCCCCTTTTCGCCCATTTCTTCATTGAAAGAAACACTATCACCAACCTCCAATTTGTCGAATCTTGCGTTCACAACACTATTCCTATGGAAATAGATTTCCCGCTCATCCAGAGTTTTAATTACACCGTAGTCTGCGTTGGGAAAGACCTGGGTGACTACGCCTTGAGGCTCGACTGTATGTGTTTTCACCTTATGGCGACGGCGTCTGACATAGTCTTCCAGTTGACGGCGCGACGCGTCAAATGCATCCCGTACGGCAACGTAAATATCCTGGTGCGCTTTGTGTTGATCAGGATGACGTGTCGCAACAATCTCGTCGCCGGGCAACGTGATGTCAACCTTTACCGCGTAAGTCTTACCCTTACGTTGGTGTTTGTGCGGAGCCTCGATAGTGACCCGACAACTGGTTATATGTTCTGCAAACCGCTCCAGCTTTTTGGCTTTGTCCTTAACTTTCGCATCTATGGCGTCGGATTGCTGCATATTACGATAGGTGATCTGTAACGGAATCTGCATGTTTACCCCTTTGCCCTATTCTATTTTGAGTATTTTCCAGCTCCACACACCCGAAGGTGTTGACCTAGGTCAATTGAAAGCTTTTAAACAAACTTGGGAGTCGGTAACGGCGTAAATATGACCGTCCAAAGCTGTTGGGTGGGACAGATAATCTATTACAAGCTCACTCGCTTGAGGATGTCCGCCTTGAAACTATCAACGTAATCTAGCACCTGGTCGGCTCGCATTGGCCTGGAGTAATAAAACCCCTGCACAACCTGACACCCTTCTTTGTCCAGAAAATTGAGTTGCACTTCATTCTCAACACCCTCCGCAACAACACTCAAGTGCAAAGAACTAGCTATCCTGATCATTGCTTGAGCTATTGATTCTGCCCCCTTGTCTTTAGATATTTCCTTTACAAAACTCATATCAATTTTGAGTACATCGATGGGGAATCTGTTCAAGTAACTCATCGAGGAATAACCTGTACCAAAATCGTCAAGTGCGATGTGAATCCCAAGCGACTTCAAGCGTTCCAGAATTTCTAATACTTGTTCTGTATTCTCGAGAAATACGTTTTCGGTGACCTCCAGCTCGAGAAATCCCTTACTTTCATGGCGATCCATAAGCTCTCGTATATGGTCGAGATAGCCGTTTCCTTGGAGCGTCCTCGGTGAAACGTTCACGGCTATTTTGTCTATTCCGATATCGATCGCCGTCCACTCGCTGTATTGCTCACATACCGTGCTGACTACCCACTTATCGATATCCTGGATCAATCCTAAGTCCTCGGCCACCGGTATAAATACGTTTGGCAATATCACACCGTGTTCAGGATGCTGCCACCGAAGCAAAGCCTCCAGGCAAACCACCTGTAACTCTCTGATGTTAATTTGGGGTTGATACATTAGGAAAAACTGTTGCTCGTTCAAAGCTTTGCGTAAGTCTGCTTCGAGCACGGTACGGCAATAGGTTGGAGACACCATGCTGGAATGGAAAAATCGTATCTTGTTTCTACCGTCTTGCTTGGCAAAATACATCGCAAGATCGGCATTCTTGACCAACATTTCAACAGTCTTGCCGTTATCGGGGTAGCGAGCCACACCCACACTAGCGGTGACTAAATACTCAAGCGCGTCAATCGTAAAAGGCGCTCTCATATGGTCGAGTATATTTTCGGCGAATTGCTCAACCTCGAGCTCGTCTACACAATCAACAATAATAGTGAATTCATCGCCACTGAGTCTAAAGACCTTCCCTTTTGAAGCCACTGCTTGTTGCAGACGATCTGCAGCAAGTTTGAGCAGCTGATCACCCGTCGAGTGACCGCGTGTGTCATTTATATTCTTGAAGTGATCTAGATCCACAAACAAGACACTCGTACCACCAACGGTTTTTATTTTATTATTAAGATCTTTCTGAAAAGATAGCCTGTTGGGAAGCCCGGTTAAAAGATCGTGCCGCGCTTGATACTTTAATTGCGCCTCCCATTCGTCGGCCGACTTTGCAACGGCCAGACGTTGTGAGAAGTCGTTGAGTACTTCTTCGACGACTTCGGTATCTTGTTCATCTATATCCATGTCGAGTATAAGTAATCCAACGGTCGCCCCGTCCACGGATATAGGTGCACAGATTCCCGAAAATTGTTGTCCGATACACTCGAAAACTGCATTGACTGCAGTTGGAATTTCCCTCTCTGCATCAAACCAGACTAGTCTTCTGATCTCGTTTAAATTGAGCTCGGACACGGTATCGACAGTGTATGGTGCTCCGTCCTTTAAGCAGTAGTGAATCTGATTTGGTTTTTCCTCCTCGCCAATCAGAACAACGCTTGATAAACCGCAATCGAATATCTCGAATATTCTCACCAGCAGTAAGTTGACCACTTTAGCTATGTCAAATGTACTCAAGATTGTCTCGTCGATCTGCGCCGAAACTTCGATTGATAAAAACTGCCGGTCCAGCTGTGAGCTCATTAAATTAAATGATTTTGCAAGCTCGGCAAATTCATCCTCTCCCTCCAGTTGAATTCGGGTAGAAAAGTCCTTTCTGCTGATCTTTTTCGTACCTTCTAACAAACTCTGTAGTGGCACCAGGTTTTTACGCACTTGTAAGAGCAGGAGGAAAATAGAAGACATCACGACGACAACGATCAGCGGTACGAAGTACTGTGCAAACTTCTTGATAGGAGAGAAAACCTGATCGCGGGGCAACCTAGTCAGTACAAGCCAATTAGGAGCGGTGAATCCCGACTGCAATAACAACGTCCAGTAGCTGCCAATGTAACTGGTGTCTCCTCCTGTGTGAGCGGTATCACCTGTCATACTGTTGGCCGATGAGTTAATCGCTTGCTTGACAACTTCGTCACTAAATTCGTGTGGGCAGTAGACTCGAACTCCGGTTTCCTCAACTACGCATAGCTCCATATTGTCCGGCAAGTACTCTGCGTGAGCCCAAAGTGGGAATGGATCCAGTGCTACGACAGCAAATACTCCATCAGCATAGGTACCGGCGACCCATATACGATTTTCGTTTGCACCTTTGACTGTAAAGACCATGGGTTTGCTACTGCGTTGGTCCTTCGCACGGTCCATGAATCCATCTAGTTCCTTGCGCGTCACGCCATTTGCTAAGTAGAGGCCCGGCCCGACGACAGCGTATTTATCAAAATCCTTATCAAAGACAGCGACAAGTTCGTCAACACCCAGTTCTGATTTTAAAGAGACTGATTTTTTAATTTGAATTTCTTGTTTTTGAAGTTCCCAGTAAGTGGACATCAAAAAATTCTTTCCAAACTGACGCAACCGCCGTGTCTCTTGTTGCAGCAGTTGATCAGTCAGGCTGCTGAGTGCAATTACCGCGGATACCGAGAGCGGAACCGTGATCAGGAACGCCAGTAGCCAAAAACTCCTTTTGTTCACTCTGCCGGCCAGAGATTTAACGCTCCTGATCATTGATTAACCCCCGCGAATCAATTCACAGAACAGCCTGGTGTTGAACCAGGTTACACAGTGAATGAAGATACCTGTTCGTTAAACTGTTCCGCGGCCCCCGGCCTGTTTGGTAAAATGGACGCTTCCCAAGCATCTAGTTCCTCGCGACATCCTTTGAGCTCGGAATAGTGCCCTTTACGACAGGCTGTCTCGTATGCCTCGACTGGGTTTGGCGCCGGGTCAAATGTGGAGCACACCACATCATATATAAACATCGGAGACCAAGGCCTTTCACTTGGTGCAGTAATTACATGCATCCACCCGATGTCTCTCTGCTCTTGTCGTTTCACCTCACCCACTACACGATAGTACTGTTTCGACGATCCTTCCGGCCGAACCGCAATAGCCACTACGGTGCCTTCCCCCAAAGCCTGGTCTAACAGTATCTCTAACGACAACGTGCTGACATTCAGCACGTGGCATAGTTCGTAGTCGTCCATCCCCACCGCGCGATAAAGCAATACGGCATCGACCGGAATCCGAGCGGTACGGCGTCGTTCTTTTAGATCTTGTTTTGACATTTTCTATTCCTCATTTAACCGATGAACGTATTATTATTGTAGACGAAATATTTGATAAGTGGTCTAATTAAACAGATGAATGGTATTTTCATATATATTACATATAGTTATGGAATATTAGACGCTTACCGCCTGTTTAGTTGTGCAGGGGAGCGGTGGAACGGCTTAAGCCGGAGCTATCCAGGGCAAGAATCCAACCTCTTTATTAGCCGGACACAACAGGGTTATCACCATCGCCCTTCCGGGAGTGGTAACGCTTATGCGTTATTCAGTCGGGTTGTGGCTTGTTCGAACACAGTTTCGCCCGTGTAATTTTGCTTGATAGAGCGCCTTGTCCGCACTCGCGAGCAGTGCCCGCCCTAATGGGGCGAGATCAGTTTTATTGAGCTGTGGAACCACGCTGGCGACACCAACGGATAGTGTTATAGAAAGCGACAAACCGTCCTCGACTTCGATAGGCGTCCCGGCAACGTAGGCGCGTACGCGTTCTGCCAAGTCCAAGGCTTCGGTCGTTTGGGTATTGGGCAATAAGACGGTAAATTCTTCCCCTCCAAATCTCGCCGCAATGTCGCTGGCACGGATCTGACTCTCAATGCGCCGGGTAATGTTGCGCAGTACTGCGTCCCCTACCAGGTGTCCATGCGAATCGTTAACACTTTTGAAGTGATCAATGTCCAAAAGCAAACAAGCCAACGGTTGTTGATTGCGTTGAGCCCGAGCCAGCTCCCCCGGCAACCTATCTTGCAGGTATCTACGGTTGTACCATCCAGTTAAAACATCGGTGAATCCGCTGCGAACCAATTTTTCTCGGTTCACCACGTTCTCCAGGCAGAATGACCCGATTGTCCCCAAATGGTAAAGAAAATCGGTTGCGTGATATCGCGTGAAACGAGATTCGTCAGTACTACCGAAATTGAGGCTGCCGACCAATTTATGCTTTCTAAGCAACGGGATCAAAGCCACACTTCTCGGTTTTTCGACATCCGGGAACAAACAGTGATGCAGCGAGGCCGTATACGGTCCAAGCCAAGGCCTGATAAAGGGAACAGGTGTAAGGTCGCTGATTACGTCTACAAAATAAACGCCTTCTATTCCAGAGTCATCGTTCATCAAAAGATGACGCACTTCGTGGTCTGGGTCCCCCACGAACAGTGTAACCGCTTGAAGGCCGTAGGAATCGGCAAGGCCTTGCACCAATAGACGAAGCAACCCGTGCAGAGACTCCGACTCCAGAAGACCCATTTCCCTCTGTCGGGAGCGCTTCAGGATCGCTTCATTTTTTGCAGCCTCTTCCGTAAGCAAGCCCAAGCGCTGCTTCAGAAGTCTGTTCTCACGTTCCAGATCAGTAGTCCTTGTCACTCGGACAGTATCTACTTTTTGGCGCTATATTTCGATGCCGGTGAAGGGCTGCCGTGATAGTCGGCGCGAGATGAGATGTGATTGGTCA
>JASJAT010000004.1 GCA_030066885.1 Arenicellales bacterium
TGGCCCTTCCGGCGTTTCAATGGGGCAAACCCTGCCGTAGTGGGTTGGATGAACGTCACGCACCTCGAAGCCGGCACGCTCACGGGTCAATCCTCCCGGTCCCAGGGCCGACACGCGCCGTTTGTGAGTAACTTCGGACAGCGGATTGGTTTGGTCCATAAATTGGGACAGCTGGCTGGAACCGAAGAACTCTCTGACTACGGCAGACACGGGTTTGGCGTTGATCAGTTCTTGAGGTGTCAGGTTCTCGGATTCCGCAACACTGAGGCGTTCCCGTACCGCACGCTCTACCCGTACCAAACCGACACGAAACTGGTTTTCCACCAGCTCACCAACGGAACGTACACGCCGATTACCCAAGTTATCGATATCGTCGATTTCACCATGTCCATTCTTGAGCTCAATCAGGGTTCGCATGACGTCGATGATATCTTCCTTACTTAACGTACCTTCTCCTTCGTCGTTATCGCGTCCGAGTCTGCGGTTGAACTTCATGCGACCGACCGCAGACAGGTCATACCGGTCCGCGTTAAAAAATAAGTTATTGAATAGTGCGTGTGCGGCTTCTTTTGTTGGTGGCTCACCCGGGCGCATCATGCGATATATCTCAACCTGGGCTTCCAACTCATTGTGCGTTGAGTCGATGCGCAGTGTATCCGAGACGTAAGGGCCTCGATCAAGGTCGTTGGTGTAGATGGTTTCTACTTCCTTGAATTTTTTCTCGATCAACTGCTCGATGATTTCTTCTGTAAGCATCGAGTTGGCTTCATACAACAATTCCCCTGTCTCGGGATCGATCACATCTTTGGCCAACGTTCGTCCGGCAAGATATGACGCCGGCACTTCGATTTTCCGGATGCGAGATTTCTCCAGCTCCCGTATATGCCGTGCGGTAATGCGTTTGCCAGCCTCTACGATGACCTGCCCCCTGGAATTGGTGATGTCGAATTGCACTTGCTGGCCCCGCAGGCGTTGCGGGAACAATTCCATTTTGATTTCTTTACCGCTCAGGGAAAAAGTGTCGTTCTCAAAGAAGATCTCCAGGATCTCCTGGGCGGTAAAGCCCAGCGCGCGCAGCAATATCGTGGCCGGCAATTTTCTGCGCCGGTCTATACGAATGTACAGCAAATCCTTGGGGTCGAACTCAAAATCGAGCCAGGATCCACGATACGGAATCACCCGCGAAGAAAACAGAAGTTTGCCAGACGAATGTGTCTTACCCCTGTCGTGGTCAAAAAATACACCCGGCGATCTATGCAGTTGCGATACGATCACGCGCTCTGTGCCATTGATCACGAACGTGCCGTTGTCTGTCATCAACGGAATCTCGCCCATATAAACTTCCTGCTCCTTGACGTCCTTCACTGACTTGGCGCCAGAGGTTTCGTCTTTTTGATAGATAACCAGGCGCAGTAATACACGCAGGGGAGCAGCGTAGATCAGACCACGTTGTTGACACTCTTTGACGTCAAACGGCGGCGTGCCCAGACGATAACTAACAAACTCTAAAGCCGCATTGCCGTTGTAGCTCTCTATAGGGAAAACTGATTGAAACGCGGCCTGCAATCCTCGATCTTTCCTATCTTCGGATCCCGCTTCTGCCTGCAGGAACTTACGATAAGAGTCTTTTTGCGTCGCCAGTAGATAAGGGACACGCAGGATACTGGAACGTTTACTAAAACCCTTGCGCAGCCGCTTTTTTTCAGTAAAGGAATAACCCATGAATACCTCTCGGTTTAACCGGATTTTGTTACCTTGTACGGACAACAACAGGCCAGCAACCGATAAATCACCGGCCTGTTGGTATGTTGTGTGCTAAACAAGTACGATGAGTCTTTTACTTGAGCTCGACCGCCGCTCCAGCTTCTTCTAATTGCTTTTTGATTTCCTCGGCTTCGTCCTTGCCGGCCCCTTCTTTGACCGGGGCAGGAGCACCTTCGACCAGATCCTTCGCTTCTTTCAAGCCCAGACTGGTTATGGCCCTTACCGCTTTAATGACAGCAACCTTGTTCTCTCCGAAACTGGTCAGCACAACGTCGAACTCGCTCTTCTCTTCGGCCGCACCCGCATCCTCGGCAGCGCCTGCCGCTGGAGCCGCTACCGCTACGGCAGCTTGAGCGGACACTCCAAATTTCTCTTCCATTTCCTTGATGAGCTCGGACAGCTCAAGTACAGACATGTTTCCTATTGAATCTAAAATCTCTTCTTTCGTTACAGCCATCTTTAACTCCTGAACTAATAGTAGTAAAAATCTATCAAGTTACGACGCTTCTTTGGCGTCGCGCACCGCGCTCAGAGTACGTACAAACTTTGATGGGATCTCATTCAGCGTTTGTACGAACTTGATAATCGGTGCCTGCATGGTACCGAGCAGAGTCGCCAGCAATTCTTCGCGTCCCGGTAGCTTGGCCAACGCGTTGATCTCTTCCAGCGACAATAAATTTCCGGACATGGCGCCGACCTTGATCGAAAAAGCATCTTCCGCTTTCTCAAATTTACTCAGCACCTTCGCCGCCGCCACCGGATCCTCCGATGCCGCCAGCGCCAGCGGTCCAAGAAAATGTTCATCGAGGCACTCAAAGTCGGAACCTTTTACCGCGCGTCGTGCCAACGTGTTTTTGACCACTTGAAAATACACCCCAGCTTCCCGCGCCTCACGACGCAAACTAGTCATTTTTTCTACAGTCATTCCACGATATTCTGCAACGATCGCGGTCTGTGCATCCGACAGCACGCTCGATACTCGCTCGACAACCGCCTTTTTGTCTTCAAGACTCAGGCTCATAGTTGAGCTTACCTCCTATTTAAGGCGCCCAGACCCAGGAGTTTCACAATCTGCCCTGACCTGTTCACCGTCTGCGCAGGAAATTAAGCCTGTCACCCTTAAAGTGAGTCAGCACCTGCGGTCTCTGACAACAAGAAAAAACGACCCGAACTCCGAACTCGATTTTTCTCACCTAATGAGCTACGCGCTTAAACTGGCAACGTAGCTCGATCAACGCGCACACCCGGTCCCATAGTCGTAGAAAGGGTGACGCGACGAAAATACTGTCCCTTGGCTGCCGGCGGCTTGGCTTTCTGCAATGCCGTTAACAACGCAGTTAGATTTTCCTTTAACGCATCTACCTCAAAGGAGGCCTTACCGATAGGACAATGGATAATACCTGCCTTGTCGATACGGAACTGAACTTGTCCCGCTTTGGCGTTTTCCACCGCTTTAGCGACATCGTTGGTGACCGTGCCGACTTTGGGGTTGGGCATCAAACCTCTAGGTCCAAGGATCTGCCCTAACCGACCGACAACCTTCATGCTGGCTGGTGTTGCAATAACCACATCGAACTCGAAGCTACCGCCTTTAACTTGCTCGGCCAGGTCGTCCAAACCAACGATATCCGCGCCGGCCTCACGAGCCACATCTGCATCGGGACCATCGGCAAACACCGCTACACGCATGGTTTTGCCAGTGCCCCGTGGCAATACCGTGGCTCCACGTACATTTTGATCGGACTTGCGTGCTTCGACACCCAGATTCACCGACACATCGACAGATTCGTCGAATTTGGCAGAAGCGGTATTTTTTACCAGCTTTAACGCCTCGTCGAATTCGTAATACTTGCTTCGATCGACCTGCTGGGACACATTGCTCAATCTTTTCCCGAGGTTGGACATTACTTCACCCCCTCAGTTTCAATGCCCATGCTGCGGGCACTGCCGGCGATAATTCGAACCGCGTGATCCATGTCGTATGCGTTGAGATCAACCATCTTGGTGGTGGCAATCTCTTCCAACTGCGCCCTGGTGACCTTGCCCACCTTGTCACGATTGGGCTCCGAGCTGCCCTTGTCAACGCTGGCCGCTTTTTTCAGCAATACCGCGGCGGGTGGTGTCTTTTTGATATAGGTAAAGCTTTTGTCACTGTATACCGTGATGACCACCGGGATGGGCATCCCCTTTTCCATATCCTGGGTTTCCGCATTGAACGCCTTACAGAACTCCATAATGTTGACACCGTGCTGCCCCAACGCCGGACCGACCGGTGGACTTGGATTGGCCTCACCGGCAGGAACCTGCAGCTTTATAAACGCGTCTACTTTCTTTGCCATCTAAAATCTCCTACTAGGTTCAAGCGCCGTACCCACCTCGCGGTTGTCGGGCTCCCTAATCTTTAGTTCAAAGTAAAAAGTTTAAAGTTTAAAGGTAAGCGTCAATGGATCTTTAAACTTTGGACTCTAAACTTTCTACTCGTATCAACCTTTATCTACTTGACTAAAATCTAGCTCGACCGGTGTCGAACGACCAAATATGGATACAGCAACGCGCAACTTTGACTTTTCGAAGTTAACATCCTCGACCGTTCCGTTGAAATCTGCGAAAGGACCGTCGATGACCCGTACCAGCTCTCCCGGTTCAAAGGAGAACTTGGGCCTCGGGTTCTCAGCTCCCACCTTGACTTGCTGCATGATGGTAGCCGCCTCTCTGTCACTGATCGGTGTTGGTTTCGCACTGGTCCCACCGATAAATCCCGTCACCCGTGGAACGCTCTTGACTAAATGCCAAGTTTCGTCATTCATATCCATCTGGACTAATACATATCCCGGAAAAAACTTGCGCTCACTGGTACGTTTCTGACCTCCTTTCATTTCAACAACGTCTTCTGTTGGCACCAGGATCTCACCGAAATGTCCTTCCATACCGGCCCGAGCGATATGGTCGCGCAAGGACTGCGCGACCTGCTTTTCGAACCCGGAAAATGCATGCACTACATACCAACGTTTTTCCATCACTTACCCTGCTAAGTTCCTGTACCCAGGACCAAATCGTAGATCACCCAAAACAAGATGGTGTCCATGATCCACAAGTAAATCCCGATCAGGATGACCATTAATAAAACCATACCGGTACCTTGTACCGTTTCTCTTCGGGTCGGCCATACCACTTTTCTAAGTTCAAGCCGCGCACCTTTGGCGAACTCCCAGGCCGCCTGACCCGGGGCGGACAGCAGCGCCACAGCCAAGCCCGCCACCACCGCCACGATTACCATTCCAGCCCGGAGCAGCACGGACTGTTCATCGAAATAGTAAAAACCTGCTAGTCCAAGCACCACGATAAGGACTGCGGCAGCAAGTTTAACTTTGTCTATCAACTCTCGTTTCTCAGCTTTTCGTGGCAGGCCAGGAGGGAATCGAACCCCCAACCTGCGGTTTTGGAGACCGCCGCTCTGCCAATTGAGCTACTGGCCTATAAATGAGTTCAAAGTTTAAAGTTTAAAGATCAAAGTGAAAGTAAGTTAGACGATAGCAATCAAAGGAAGTCTTTATACTTTTAACTTTCTACTTTAACCTTTATTCAATCACCTTCGTTACTACGCCGGCTCCAACCGTCCGACCACCCTCGCGCACCGCAAATCGTAACCCCTCCTCCATCGCAATCGGCGCTATCATCGATACCGTCATCTTCACATTGTCTCCAGGCATCACCATCTCTACCCCCTCCGGTAAATCCACACTCCCCGTCACATCCGTCGTCCGAAAATAAAACTGCGGCCGATAACCATTAAAAAACGGCGTGTGCCGACCCCCCTCCTCCTTACTCAATACATACACCTCCGACTCAAACTTCGTATGCGGATTAATACTCTTCGGCTTCGCCAATACCTGTCCACGCTCTATCTCGTCCCGCTTCGTCCCCCTCAACAATATCCCTACATTGTCCCCAGCCTGACCCTGGTCCAATAACTTCCTGAACATCTCCACACCCGTCACCGTCGTCTTCTCCGTCTCCTTGATCCCCACTATCTCCACTTCCTCTCCTACCTTGATCACTCCTCGCTCCACTCGACCCGTCGCCACCGTCCCTCGGCCCGATATCGAAAATACATCCTCCACCGGCATCAAAAAATCTCCATCAATCGCTCGCTCCGGCTCCGGTATATACGTATCCAACGCCTCCGCTAACTTCATGATCGACTGCACACCTAACTCAGAATCCTCACCCTCCAACGCCTTCAACGCACTCCCCGTAATGATCGGCGTCTCATCTCCAGGAAACTCATACTTGTCCAATAACTCCCTCACCTCCATCTCCACTAACTCCAATAACTCCGCATCGTCCACCATGTCCGCCTTGTTTAAATACACCACGATGTACGGCACACCAACCTGACGCGCCAACAATATATGCTCCCGCGTCTGCGGCATCGGCCCGTCCGCCGCACTCACCACCAATATCGCTCCGTCCATCTGCGCCGCCCCCGTGATCATGTTCTTCACATAATCCGCATGACCCGGACAATCTACATGCGCATAATGTCGATTCTCCGTCTCATACTCCACATGCGCCGTCGCTATCGTTATCCCTCGCTCCCGCTCCTCCGGCGCATTGTCAATCTGATCAAACGTCGTCTCCTCACCTCCATACTTCGACGCCAATACCTTCGTCATCGCCGCCGTCAGCGTCGTCTTACCATGATCTACATGACCTATCGTCCCTACATTTATATGCGGCTTCGTTCGCTCAAATTTTTCCTTCGACATGGCTCTATGACCTCATTCTATTTTTGCGTCATCTAACTAATAAACGTTTCAGTCTCTATTCAGGCCTTCCTTAAGTAAAAAGTTTAAAGATTAAAGTAATAAAGTAACTTCATCTCTAAACTGTTTCCCGTCCTTTAAACTTTCCACTTTAAACTTTGCGCTGCTTTTATGATGCTTTCTTCATTACCACTTCCGTCACATTGGTCGGTGCCGGGGCGTATTTTTTAAATTCCATAGAATAGTTTGCGCGCCCCTGGGTAGCGGACCGCAAAGACGTGGCATACCCAAACATCTCAGCCAACGGAACTTCGGCGCGGACAACCTTGCCGGCCGGTGCTTCATCCATAGCCATAATCACGCCGCGACGCGAGTTCAAGTCGCCGTTTACCGCGCCCATATATTCTTCGGGTGTAATGACCTCTACCGCCATTATCGGCTCCAGCAATGTGGGCTTTGCTCTCAATGCACCCTCTCTAAAGGCCATGCTGCCGGCGGCCTTGAATGCGTGCTCGGAGGAATCCACTTCGTGGTACGAGCCATCGTAAAGCGTGACTTTGACATCGACGACAGGATAGCCGGCGAGAATGCCCCCCTCCATCGCGTCGTGCACACCTTTTTGGACCGCGGGGATGTATTCACGCGGAATAGCACCACCTTTTATTTCATCTACAAACTCGAAACCTTGACCACGATCCTTCGGCTCTATACGCAAATAAACATGTCCATACTGACCCCGACCACCTGTCTGTTTAGCATAACGATGCTCTTGTTCGACAGATTCTTTGATAGTCTCTCTGTATGCAACCTGCGGTTTACCCACATTTGCATCAACACTAAACTCTCGTTTCATCCGATCGATGATGATTTCGAGGTGCAGCTCGCCCATACCCGAAATAATAGTTTGCCCAGATTCCTCATCAGTGCGCACTTTGAAACTGGGATCCTCCTGCGCCAGCTTGCTCAACGCTATACCCATTTTCTCCTGGTCGCTCTTGGTCTTGGGTTCAACTGCTTGGGAAATGACTGGATCCGGAAACTCCATTCGCTCCAGGGTCACCACGTTATTGGGATCACATAAGGTGTCCCCAGTGGTCACCTCTTTAAGACCTACTGCGGCCGCGATGTCACCGGCATAGACCTCCTTGACTTCCTTGCGTTCGTTTGAGTGCATCTGCAGAATGCGTCCGATGCGTTCTCTTTTACCCTTGACCGGGTTGTAGACGTTGTCGCCGGACTTGAGTACGCCCGAGTAAGCTCGAAAGAACACCAGTTGCCCTACGAAAGGATCGGTGGCGATTTTAAATGCCAAAGCGGAAAAAGGCGCGTCGTCACGAGATTCTCGTACTACTTCAGTTTCCTTGGCGTCATCCGCGATACCGTGCACTGGCGGAACGTCCAGGGGTGAAGGCATGTAGTCGACGATAGCGTCCAACATTGCTTGCACGCCTTTATTCTTAAAAGCCGATCCACACAAGACGCACACGATTTCATTGGACAGAGTGCGTTCGCGCAAACCTTTTTTGATTGCTTCCGCACTCAAATCACCGTTTTCCAAATACTGATCCATCAGTTCTTCGGTGGCCTCGGCCGCTGCTTCGACCAATTGCTCGCGCAATTGTCGTGCACGATCTGACAGTTCTTCCGGGATTTCTTCCTCTTCGTAGTTCACTCCCAAAGTTGATTCGTCCCAGTAAATCGCCTTCATTTTGACCAGGTCTACTATGCCTTTAAACTTATCTTCGGCACCGATAGGTAATTGAATCGGTATCGGATTGGCGCCTAACCGCTCACGAATTTGTTTGACCACACGCTCAAAATCGGCCCCGGCCCGATCCATTTTATTAACGAAGGCCATCCTTGGTATGCCGTACTTGTTGCCCTGTCGCCATACCGTCTCAGATTGAGGTTCCACTCCCCCCACCGCACAAAATACCGCACAGGCGCCATCCAGCACCCGCAAAGAACGCTCCACCTCAATGGTGAAGTCAACATGGCCCGGCGTATCAATAATATTAATTCGATGCTCCGGATAAGATTGATCCATTCCTTTCCAAAATGTCGTAGTTGCGGCAGAGGTAATGGTGATACCCCTTTCTTGTTCCTGCTCCATCCAGTCCATGATAGCGTTACCGTCGTGCACTTCGCCCAACTTATGAGAAAGCCCGGTGTAGAAAAGAATCCGTTCAGTGGTCGTCGTCTTACCCGCATCGATGTGAGCCATGATGCCGATGTTGCGATAGCGTTCGATTGGTGTTGAGCGTGCCAAAATAAATACCTATAAATGTCTAGAATCTGTAATGCGCGAAGGCTTTGTTGGCTTCCGCCATTCGGTGCACATCCTCGCGTTTCTTCACTGCTCCCCCGCGGTTATCCGCGGCATCCATCAATTCACCGGCAAGTCTCTGTGTCATTGACTTCTCACCACGCTTGCGGGATGCCTCCACCAACCAGCGCATAGCCAAGGCATTTCGTCGGGAAGGTCTCACCTCCACCGGAACTTGGTAAGTGGCGCCACCGACGCGACGGCTCTTGACCTCAACGACCGGACGTACGTTTTCCAATGCCTCATTGAATACCGTCAGAGAATCTTCTTTACCTCGCTCTAGTATCAGATCCAGAGCGCCGTAAATAATCTTCTCTGCAACAGACTTCTTGCCGTCCACCATGAGTATGTTGACGAACTTGGCTAAGGTCTGATCACCAAATTTGGGATCGGGCAAGACCTCTCTTTTAGGTACTTCTCTTCGTCTTGGCATCTAGTTGTTCAACGCAAAAAACACCGGTCGCTGCCGCCGAGACTGAACGGCACGACGCGGTTCAAGTTATAGTGGTCGCTTAAGACTTAGGGCGTTTTGCGCCGTATTTCGACCGACCTTGTCGACGACTGCTCACACCTGAGGTATCCAAGGCACCTCGCACGGTGTGATAACGAACACCAGGTAAGTCCTTAACACGGCCTCCGCGGATCAATACCACGGAGTGTTCTTGCAAGTTATGACCTTCGCCACCAATATAGCTGGTGACTTCGTACCCATTGGTCAACCTCACGCGAGCCACTTTTCGCAGCGCCGAGTTTGGCTTCTTGGGCGTGGTGGTATACACACGGGTGCATACACCGCGCTTTTGCGGCGACGCTTGTAGTGCAGGTACCGTGGACTTCTTGACCTGCTTTTTGCGCGGGTTTCTGACTAATTGGTTTACGGTTGGCATTCGCCCTTAGGTCCTGAAAAATTACAGGCCGGCGGTTCACCGGCCTGAAAAAAGTGCGGCGATTCTAGGCAGTCGACCCCACCCTGTCAAGGCACGACGGGCCTTATTTTTAAGGGATTTTTCAGTATCTGCGATTTGGAGGAAAAAATGATTTGTGCGCCGCAACAAACTGTAAAAATAGCATGGTGGTCACAACCCAAATAAGTATACTGACTATTGCGATCAATAAACCCAATTTATAACTTTCCAAGAAAACACTTATAGAATGAAAAAAATTACGGTCTGGGTTCTCGGTGCCGGTGTTGTTTTACTCATTGTCGCTGCGTTGGCTTATAGCTACGCGGCCAAAAAGGACTTTTATTTCAATGAAATCAATGAGTTGGTGCAAACCACGACGGGTTACACCGTAGAGAAATCGAATCCTTTAGCACTTGCCCTGTTCCCTCGACCCAAATTGACTGCACGAAACCTCATCGTGACCAATCCGGCCGCAAACAGCAACAATGTCATCGCTAAGATCAAACGTTTGTCTTTCAAATTGCATTGGACTCCTCTCTTGCAACTCAAATTTGTGACAGACGTCGAACTCGAGGCACCGGATATCAATTTACAAATCGACACAGATGGTCAGTCAAATTGGATGACCGAAGAACTCTTAACAATAACCGGTGGACTTCCTATTGATTTGGACAAAGTCGATGCCTGGGAAGTCAAGTTCTTGTACACCGATCATCAGAAAAATGAGATCCTGGGATTAGATCTGGCCCACTTCGATATTGATTTGGCGGCAGGGGAAACTCGGGCCCGAATAGATAGTGCCGGTCGTTTTGGTGATTCACGTTTTCTCGCCGTCGGCGACGCCGAATATAAATCAGAAAACAATCACCTTGCTCTTAGGCTAGCTCTAGGCGCAGGTGAGGCAGAAGATATCCAAGTCAGTGACATTGAAGTACCGCCGTCGGTAACGACTTGGATCGAGCAAAATGCAGCTTCGTTCCCTTTGCATGGTCTGGTAGAGGGCGTGGTGTCTATTGAAGATCGAGTCCCGCATGGCAAGCTTACTTTTAAGGCCAATGCAACAGTTCTGGATGAGTTTCGCTATTTGGTAGACGAACTTTCGTACTTACGCGACGGTATCGGGCCCGTATCCGCGAACGGTGAAGTAATTCTCAACGGCAGTGATTTCGATCTTCAGAACCTGAATGTCGAACTTCATCATGAACAAACAGATATTGTAGTCGGCGGAAATATTAACAACTTGTTGTCGCAGATTGAGCTGGATCTCAAAACCAGGGCACAAACAGATGGTTTGAACAAAGTGGTCACACCTGGTGCGATTGAACCATTTGATCGACTGGGACCAGTCGAGGTCAGCGCATCGATCACAAAGAAAGGTAATGACATCCGTGTGAGTGACCTGGATTTGGATTTGGTCCACAACACCTTAACCACGCGGATGAGAGGTGACATGCACTTTACGGAGACGGATACTCTTTTCAGTGTCGAACATCGTAGCGAAGCGGTCGATTCCGGAGATTTGTTTCAATTGTTGGGTATCGACCACCCCAGCCTGGTTGATTCCGGTACGCTCAAACTCACTTCCAGGATTTCTGGAAATCAGGATAGTTACAAAATAGAAGAAGCGGAAGGTGAGCTACAGGATGGAAATGTTAAAACCAGCCTGGATGGTGAACTCAAGCTGATCGATCAAAAACTTTATTTTGATATAGACGGCAGCTTAACGGTCAACGACCTGTCGAGAGTGGCAGTGTTTTTTCCAAAAGATACAGAGCCATATCTTGAAAAGCTGTCCGGAACCTTAAAGACCGAGGCTAGAGGTACTTTAGACGACTTTTCTTTGGATGCTTTGGAATTGGACCTCACACGCGAGGATAGAGAGCTACATTTTCGTGGCAACCTTTCGCAGCTTCCAAACAATGTAATAGCTGATGTCGATTGTCACTTTCTGACAGAAAGTCCAGTGGAGTTGGATCAATACTTCTCAAAACTTGAGAATTTGCAATTGGTAGGCCCATTGGACTTGGCCGGGAAAGTTAAGGCAGTTGACAATAAGATTCGTGTTCAGTCAATTCGTTTACAAGCGGAACAAACGGACGTTGAGGGTGGAATTTTCATTGACCTGAACACAACCCCTCCTGAAGTTTTCGTAGTTGTGGACTCGCGTAATTTCTTTACCCGGCTGATCGAGCGAGATCCCGAGGCTAAAATAGATGACGCTGCATTAGAGGCTGAGATCGAAGAGCAACCTAAACCAGAACTCTCCGAAAAGGAGCTGAGCGAACTCTTCAAAGCCTACACAAAAAGTATTGCGATCGAAACCGACTGGATCAAGGACCTCAGTTTGTATTTGAATTTTACCGCCGACAGAGCTCAGATTGGTGCATATAACATGGAAGGTCTGGTGTTGACTGTCGACGTACGCGAAGGTGTGCTCAGTCTCGTCGAATATGAAATCATCCTTGATGGAAAACCAATTTCATTTAACGGATCCATCAACACAACTTTTACGCCACCGACCTATGAGGTTGCCGGCAAACTTGAGGGCGACACGTTGGAAGCCCTGCTGAACGTCGAAGAGAGTAACCTTTTTGTAGGCGGCGAACTAAGTGGAGATTTTAATCTGAAAAGCCAAGGCAATACCTTGGGAGAAGTAATCGAAAACCTTAACGGAAAGGCTTTGGTTTCGATGGGACCACTGACCATAAAGTCACGCGCACTAAGCGTCGTCTCTTCGGATATGTTGTCGTCGATGTTGAGGGGAATAGTCAGCACCAAAAAAGACGAACCCAGCAGTTCTTATGAGTGTGGAGTTTTAGGTGTTGATGTTGACAAAGGTGTAGCAAGGGTGAATAGAAGCTTTGCCATGCAGGCCAGAGACTATAACCTTGCAGGTAAGGGTGAGATTGATCTCAACAGCGGTTACTTGGATATCGCTGTTTATCCGAAAGCCAGGAGAGGCCTCGGCTTGAGCGTGTCCACGCTGGTCGGTGGATTCAAGATAAACGGCCATTTGGCTACCCCGAGAGTCGGTGTTCGAGGTGGAGGTTTTCTAACAGCCATGTTAACCGGTTATGCACTCACCCCCACCGCTGCGGCAGCCACCGCGTCAAATCCCGTTACTGCGACCATCGTAGTCACCGGGTTTGTCGCCAAAGGTATTTTTGACCGGCTGACTGCGTCAAACTATACCTGTGAGAATACTTTACAGCGAATCCAGCGAAATCAGTCACGCCCGCCCCGGCGCCCTGGGCCGCAGGCGCCCAAGATGCATTTCTAAAAACCGGGGACAGTATACTTTTTAACGTTTATTGTAAGCGCTTGCCTGGTACTTTTTGTTAAAAAGTATACTGTCCCCGGTTTTACTGTCCCGTTTAACAAGAGGTTGTAGTGTTTAAGAGATTGATTAAGGAACCGTTGCTGCATTTCCTGCTGCTCGGGGTAGTGCTGTTTTTCTTGTTTTATCAGGTTGCCGATCCAAATTTGGATAGCCCTGAGAGAATCATAGTGACCCAAGCCGATGTACAACGCCTGAAAGGCCAGTGGCACCGGCAGTGGAGACGTCCACCTACACCACAGGAACTTGATAGTCTGGTTGAGTCGTATATCCGTGAAACAATACTGTATCGCGAAGCGCTCGCCTTGGGATTAGATCAAGATGACGTTATTGTTCGTCGTCGGATGGGACAGAAATTGGAGTTCATGTTTAAGGACCTTGTTGAACAGATTGCCCCCACCGAAGCAGAATTGGCCGAGTTTTACCAAACCAAAAGCGACCGTTATACCCAACCCGGTCGGTATTCGTTTACACATGTCTATTTCAGTCGAGATCAGCGTGGTGCCGATGTTGAAAATGACGCACGTAGTTTGTTGCATAAGCTGCAAACAGAACCGGACACCGTTGACCTAGTCGAAACCAGCGACCGATTCTTGTACCAATACCAATTCGACAATCAGAGCTCAGACCAGATCTCACGCATATTCGGACGCGTATTTGCCGACAATCTCGCCGGCTTGGAGACTGGCAGGTGGCAGGGACCGGTCGAATCCGGCTACGGTCTGCATCTGGTATTCATTGATGAACGTACCGAGCCCAGTCATCCTGACCTCGCCGACATCCGGGACAAGGTTCGTTGGGATCTGTTGTCTGAACGGCAAAAGGAAATGGATGCGGCTTTTTACACTGAGCTCCGAAAAAAGTACAAAGTTAAAATCGAATCCTCTGATGGATCTCTCAAAGACCTAACAGAGAAATCCAACCAATGACGCATCGGCTCGGAATAGCTTGTTTGCTGTACTGCCTCACGACAGCACCAACACAGGCGCATTGGGCCAGCCCGGGATATCTGGAGCTCCAACAAACGGAAGAAGGTTCTTACTCTGTGTTGTGGAAGGTTCCGCTGCAGGCTGGTCGGCCGCTCAAGATGACACCGGTGTTTCCAAATGCATGTGCGGAACAGACACCTGTAACTTCCATAAAAACTGCGACGGCGGTAATACAACGATGGTTGATCCGTTGTACGGGGGGCTTGACAGACAAATCTATAGTGATCGATGGATTACCCGACACTTTGACCGACGTGCTGGTAAGGGTCAATCGCTTGGACGACACTGTACAGACCGTTCGACTCAAGGGAGATAACCCGACATTTGTTGTTACACAATCGCCGAGCTGGGTTGATGTCAGTACCACCTATCTCGTACTCGGATTTGAACATATACTTTCCGGTGTTGATCATCTGTTGTTCGTGCTGGCTCTGCTCATCATTGTCAAAGGCTGGCGTCGTCTGGTCGCGACCATAACCGCGTTCACGATCGCCCACAGCTTTACTTTAGGTGCAGTAACACTCGGCTTCGTGTACGTACCACGGCCTCCAGTAGAAGCAGTGATCGCATTGAGTATTTTGTTTCTCGCAGTAGAAATTGCCCGCCGTCATATCGCTGCCAGCCTCCCTCCTACCTTCTTGGTCGAGGGGAATTTCAATGCGGTTGGTAATAGCGATGGTCCGGGCCCTGCGATTTCCACCGCTGCCTCGAACGTAATAAAGGGTGAAAGCCTGACGTACAACTGGCCTTGGTTGGTGGCTTTCAGCTTTGGACTATTACACGGTTTCGGCTTCGCCGGAGCGTTGACCGAAGTCGGGTTGCCGCAGAATGCAATCCCATTGGCATTGTTATTTTTCAATATCGGGGTCGAGTTGGGCCAGTTGGCGTTCGTCGCTGGGTTCTTAATCCTTTCTTGGGTGTTTAAACGCCTCTCATTTGCACGTTCCAAGTGGATAGAACTCACTGCAGCCTATGCCATAGGTGCAGTAGCCGCCTATTGGACTATTGAACGTGTGGTAAGCTTTTGGGCCTAGTCCCCAGATGTAATATACGGTCTAGTCATGCCTCACCATCTCTTCACTACACCGACGATGCTGGCCTCGTCCACACTGGTGTTGTGGAACGCACTGGAAGCACACGATTACGATGCGCGAGATATTTTCATCAGGGCAGGTTTGGATCCCGCCAAACTCAAGGACCAAGATGCGCGTTACAAGGCCGGCTCGATTACACGTCTACATGAACTCGTCATCGAGGTTACCGCTAATCCCTGTTTTATGCTCAAACTTGCAAACTTCTGGCATCCCAGTCACTTGCATGCACTGGGCTACGGATGGTTGGCCAGTGGCAGCTTGAAAGATGCATTCAATCGACTCATTCGCTACTACGATATCGCTGCGATCTCGGCCGAAAACGTCCGCATAGACAAGGACAAGAACGGCTATCTATTCACGGTGGAGATACCCGAAGGAATGTATCCGATGCACGAAGCCGAGGAAGACTCTTTAATGGTCTTGCTGATTGCCATGTGCCGAATGAGTGCCGGTGCTTCGTTTTGCCCTCTGAAACTTAGGATGCGACGTCCCAAACCGACTTGCGTAGAGGAATTTAACAACTACTTTGGGGTACCGGTTGAGTTCTCCACCAAGGATCTGTCGTTGCTGTTATCTACGTCCGTGATGGAAGCCGAACTGCCTACCGCTAACACCTCGATGGCACGGGCATGCGATCATATCATCGACGAGTATCTGGCCCGTTTGGATCGAACCCACGTCGTCAACCAAGTCAGATCACACCTGGTTGAGTCTATGCCGGCAGGTAAGGTCAATGAACATGACGTCGCCAATGCCCTTCACATGAGTGTGAGGAGTCTACAGCGGAGATTGAAGCAGGAAGGTTCGTCCTTTAAACAGGTTCTAGATGATACTCGCCGTGAACTCGCGCTTTCTTATATCAAGGAAAAACACACATCCATTAACGAAATAACTTATTTGCTTGGTTACTCTGACCCGGCAAATTTCTCGCGCGCGTTCAAGCGCTGGACGGGAATGTCACCTACCGCTGGCAGGTCTAACCTATAAGGGAACCGATTTTTAGGAGACTTTTCGTTCTTACGGATAACTGAAGTGAACTATTTTCTCTCGCACAGGCGCTAAGCACGCCAAGGTTTAATTAATCCCCCTCGATAAGTCCATCGACAGTACGCGTGGGCTCACAAACCCAACACATTACATGGACGCATAGGCTTTAAGGCAGAGGTGCCTGCGTAAGCCGTTTTTACGTATGTTGTTGAGCCTTGGAATGACCTGTCTACTTCGCGAGCTTTGCGTCTCTGCGAGAGTATCCACGAACCTCACAGGCAAACCTCCCCTAATCCGATAACAAGTTTCCACTCATGCGATCTGGTAGAGCCTTCGCACCTGCGATGCGACACAAGGTTTGCCCCGGTCGAGTAAACCGATCCAACCGATGAGCATAGAGGATTCCGGAGACTCGCGAACGTAGAACGACTGCGGAATTATCTATGGAATCGGACACAGGATCGATTATCTCTGCCACTGCTTCCCCTGCTTCTATCGTATCTCCCGGCTTTTTCAGGTAAACGACCACACCTGCACTCGGGGCTTTCACCGGATCCACTCCTTCTAAAGGAGTAGCCGGGGCCAAGAGGTCAGGGAGCAATCCTGCATCACCTGAGATCAAATCGCGTCGGACTAAAAATTTAAACAGATTGTCTGCATCTTTAGCTGCTTGACCATGTGAGATATCTCTGCCTCCACGCAGCTCGACGGTAGCACTTAGGCAAGCCGGTGGTATAGGAGATCCAGGAAAACGTTCTTGCAATGCCCACCAGACACCACCTACCGCCTCATCAAATGGATTCCCACCTGATACATCAGCCAGTAGCGTTGCCTTACTACCCAATTGGGCGGACAAGTCCGTCGCTTCTGGCCATAGTGGTGTCCCTAGATAGATGTGTAAAACAGCCTCCCCGTCACAGTGAAGGTCGAGACAGATATCCGCATCACCGGCCAACCCCAATAGTGTCTTGCGCACAAATGATGCCTCATCTGGCGTCGGCAACTCATCGACCACCGCAACTATAGCCTTCCGAATTGATGCCACATTCTGCGCAGTATCGTCGCTCAGTTCATTTTGTATTCGTTTTGCAACTGCATCGGTAACATCCGAGTAGTCACGATTGAAATTCACGCCACTGTTAAGGTCAAATCGCCCGGACATATGGCCATGAATATATTGGCCAAGCCCAATTGGATTAGCTGCAGGCACCAGCACAATCTCACCACACACGTTTCCCGTTTCATCTGCTTTGCGCAATAATCGGTCGAGATGGTGCATGACCAGCATCCCAGGAATTTCATCGGCATGTAAGGCAGTTTGCAGATATGCTTTCGGTCTATTCCCTGAGGTGCCGTAACGAATGGCTTTCAGTTCGCGGTGCGTACCCGGGCTGACAACGGGCAGTTCAATCTTTTCTATGGTGCGTGTAGGCATAGATAGTAGGAAGTTCGAAGTATAGAAGTTTAAAGGAAACCATACTCATCTTTTCACTTTGAGCTTTAAGCTTTCAACCATTGGCGCTTTCACCGCGACTGATCGACCCCAGGCGCGCTTCTTACATTAAATTCCACAGGCCCGCCGCAATGCTAAACCATAAATGGAGGCAGCTTGCTTTTACTTCGCGGCAAACCCGATGTTGGAACTAAGATAATTCTACCTCCAAGAATAAAAAAGCCGGTTTTGAAAAACAAAACCGGCTTTCTGGTTTGCTTCTACAGAAGGCTATGCGCTGGCGGCTTCGTTCTCCTGTGCAGACTCCGCACCTTCTTCCAGTGCCTCCAGATCAGGCTCTTCGCCACCACCTAGGAGTTGCTCCAGTTCACTGGCTTTACTTGCATCCTCTTCGCGACGTCGTCGCCGTTCTTCATGATAGGCCAAACCCGTTCCAGCTGGAATCAGACGACCAACAATCACGTTCTCCTTAAGACCGCGCAAGCGATCTATCTTCCCGTTCAGCGAGGCCTCGGTTAACACGCGAGTCGTTTCCTGGAACGACGCTGCGGAGATAAATGACTCCGTAGTCAGCGAAGCTTTGGTAATGCCCAGCAGTACTCTGCTGTAGGTCGCTGGGCTACCCTCTTCCGCCTCGATTCGCTCATTGTCTTCCAGCACTCGAGCTCGCTCAACTTGCTCACCGGGCAAGAATTGCGTATCACCCGGCTCGATAATGGCGACCTTGCGCAACATCTGACGCACGATTACTTCGATGTGCTTATCGTTGATCTTTACACCTTGTAGACGATACACATCTTGCACCTCGTCCACGATGTAATCGCACAACGCCTCGACACCCAAAAGGTCCAGGATATCCGATGCGATGGGTGGGCCGTCTACGACCATTTCACCCTGCTCCACGGATTCACCCTCGAACACCGTAATGTTCCTGCCCTTTGGAATGAGATATTCGTGGTCTTCGCCATCCTTGTCACTGATGATCAGGCGCTGCTTTCCTTTAGTTTCCTTACCGAAAGACACCACACCGGAGTTTCCAGCCAGCACAGCAGGATCTTTCGGTTTACGTGCCTCGAACAATTCCGCAACACGCGGTAAACCACCGGTAATGTCTCTGGTCTTGGACGATTCCTGAGGAATACGTGCTAGAACATCGCCGATCGACACCTTCTGGCCATCCTGTACCATCACGATGGCGCCGGGTGGCATGAAATAGCGTGCTGGAACATCCGATCCAGCAAACATCAGGGTCTTACCTTTGCTGTCCACCAGGCTGACCAGTGGCCGGATATCGCGCGCACCGCCACGACGTTGTTTTGGGTCGATCACCACATAGGTGGTCACGCCAGTCAGGTCGTCGGTCTGACGATTCACCGTGACTCCTTCAGTCAAGTCGGTGAACGTGATGGTTCCCGCCACCTCAGTAATAATGGGGTGAGTGTGTGGATCCCAGCTTGCCACCAACTGCCCGGCCTTAACTTTTGCGCCGTCCTTGACGGTCAGCATCGCACCGTAAGGTAACTTGTAGCGTTCGCGATCACTGCCGTGCGCATCCTGCACCACAAGCTCACCCGAGCGGGTCACCACTACCTGCCGCCCCTCGGTGTTGGAAACCAGCTTTACGTTGTTGAGCTTGATGCGGCCGTTAGTTTTTACTTCAACCTTACTGACCGTCGCCGCGCGGGATGCGGCGCCGCCGATGTGGAAGGTCCGCATGGTCAACTGGGTTCCCGGTTCACCAATACTTTGTGCCGCGATTACGCCGACGGCTTCGCCTCGGTTAATCATATGTCCGCGGCCTAGGTCACGACCGTAACATTTTGCACATATGCCGTAGCGGGTTTCACAAGTCACTGGTGATCGCACGTTTATTTGATCAACGTTGTGGTGCTCAATGAGCTCCACTGCTTTCTCATCGATCATCTCACCGTCGGCCACCAAAATCGAACCATCGGTACCGCTGACCACGTCGCCTATAACAACCCGCCCCAAGATACGGTCACGGATGGGAATAACGATCTCACCGCCCTGTACCAGTGCCTGACGGATGATGCCCTTTTTGGTGCCACAGTCCTCTTCCGTCACCACCAGATCCTGACAGACGTCAACGAGCCGGCGTGTGAGATAGCCGGAATTTGCCGTCTTCAGTGCGGTATCCGCCAAACCTTTGCGTGCACCGTGGGTGGAGATAAAGTATTGCAGTACGTTCAGTCCCTCGCGGAAGTTTGCCGTTATCGGTGTTTCAATAATCGATCCATCCGGCTTCGCCATCAGGCCTCGCATACCCGCTAGCTGTCTGATCTGAGCATGACTACCACGTGCACCGGAATCCGCCATCATGTAGATGGAATTGAAGGACTCCTGGTCTACCTCGTTACCTTCGGCGTCTTTAACCTTGTCGATACCGAGCTCATCCATCATGGATTGGGCAACTTGCTCACTGGTTCGCGTCCATATGTCGACCACCTTGTTGTAGCGTTCGCCGTCGGTTAACAATCCAGAGAGATACTGTTCCTGGATATTTTTAACCTCATGCTCGGCAGCCTGTAAAATTGGATTCTTGTTGTCGGGTATGACCATGTCGTCTACACCAATGGATATTCCCGCTTGGGCTGCATATTGAAAACCTGTATACATCAGCCTGTCAGCAAAAATCACCGTATCTTTGAGACCCACGTTCCGATAACACTCGTTGATTACTTCGGAAATTTGTTTCTTCTTCAACGTCATGTTGATCAGGTTGAACGACATACCGGTCGGTAATATCTCCGATAACAAAGCTCGACCTGCGGTGGTGTCGTATAGTTCAAAAGTCTCGATCTCTTCGCCATCTTCGTTTCGAGATGCCTCTCGGATACGAACCTTGATCCGTGCATGTAACGACAACTCGCCAACATTGTAGGCGCGGTCCACTTCCTCTACGTCTGTAAAAATGTGCCCTTCACCTTTGACGTTCACTTCTTCGCGAGTCATGTAGTACAAGCCAAGTACGATATCCTGCGAGGGTACGATGATAGGTTCACCATTCGCCGGCGACAGGATGTTATTCGTCGACATCATCAACGTACGCGCCTCCAGTTGTGCCTCTATGGATAGCGGAACGTGAACAGCCATTTGGTCACCATCGAAGTCGGCGTTGTACGGCGTACACACCAGCGGGTGAAGTTGTATTGCCTTGCCTTCTACTAAAACCGGCTCAAAAGCCTGGATACCCAGTCTGTGCAATGTCGGTGCACGATTGAGCAGCACTGGGTGTTCACGAATGACTTCCTCGAGAATATCCCAAACCTCGCTGCTTTCTTGCTCTACCATCTTTTTGGCCTGCTTGATGGTAGTCGCCAACCCGCGCAGTTCCAGCTTGTTGAAGATGAAAGGTTTGAACAACTCCAGCGCCATTTTTTTCGGTAGCCCACATTGATGGAGTTTCAAAGTGGGGCCAACCACGATGACCGACCGACCCGAGTAGTCGACCCGTTTACCCAACAGGTTCTGTCGAAACCGCCCTTGCTTACCCTTGATCATATCGGCCAAAGATTTAAGCTGGCGCTTGTTGGCACCGGTGATCGCCTTGCCGCGACGACCGTTGTCCAACAGTGCGTCCACGGATTCTTGCAACATACGTTTCTCGTTACGCACGATAATGTCAGGCGCATTGAGGTCGAGTAACCGCTTGAGCCGGTTGTTACGATTGATCACCCGACGGTAAAGGTCATTGAGGTCTGACGTTGCAAAGCGCCCCCCATCCAACGGGACTAAAGGCCGCAAGTCAGGCGGCAGCACAGGTAAAATCTCCATGATCATCCAGTCCGGTTTGTTACCCGAATGAATGAACGCCTCGACGACTTTCAGCCTTTTTGTCAGTTTCTTGATTTTTGTTTCAGAAGACGTTTCATCGAGCTCGGTACGAAGCCTCATTGCCTCCGCCTTAAGATCGATGCGGTTGAGCAAGGCGCGGATTGCCTCCGCTCCCATTTCGGCTTTGAATTCATCACCGTATTGCTCGATCGCTTCGAGATAAGCGTCTTCCGTCAATAATGTACAAGGCTCGAGTGGCGTCATACCGGGATCGATAACGACATAAGCTTCGAAATACAAAACCCGCTCGATTTCGCGCACTGTCATGTCCAGCATCAGACCAAGGCGAGACGGTAACGACTTTAGAAACCAGATATGGGCAACAGGGCTGGCCAGCTCGATGTGTCCCATGCGCTCACGCCGTACCTTTGACAGGGTTACCTCAACGCCGCATTTCTCACAAATCACACCGCGGTGCTTGAGGCGTTTGTACTTACCGCACAGACACTCGTAGTCATTCATGGGGCCGAACAACTTGGCACAGAATAGCCCGTCGCGCTCCGGCTTGAAGGTCCGGTAGTTAATTGTCTCCGGCTTCTTGACTTCACCAAACGACCAGGATCGCACTTTTTCGGGTGATGCGATACCGATCCGGATAGCGTCAAAATCTTCGATCTTGCCGGGTTGCTTGAAAAGATTAAACAAGTCTTTCATCGTTTGTCCTCATACGCGATTAGCGACACATCACTTTAGTCATGCTTGAGTTCGATATTCAGGCCCAATGACCTGATCTCTTTCATCAACACATTGAACGACTCGGGCATGCTCGCTTCCATATAATGATCACCCCTGACGATGTTTTCATACATCTTGGTACGTCCCGCGACGTCGTCTGACTTAACCGTCAACATTTCCTGCAGGGTGTAAGACGCGCCATAGGCCTCCAGCGCCCATACCTCCATTTCGCCGAAGCGCTGTCCACCAAACTGGGCCTTACCACCCAACGGTTGCTGGGTAATCAGGCTGTATGGACCCGTTGACCGGGCGTGCATCTTGTCGTCGACCAAATGGTTCAGTTTCATCATGTACATGTAGCCTACGGTAATGGGTCGATCGAACTTTTCGCCGGTGCGACCATCCCGCAGCATGGCTTGTCCATGAGTGGGTATCTCCGCCAACTCCAACATGCCTTTGATCTCTTGCTCGATGGCGCCGTCAAATACCGGTGTCGCCATGGGTACACCGCCGCGGAGGTTATCCGCTAGCTCGAGCACTTCTGTATCGCTTAGAGATCTGATGTTTTCCACGCGTCCATTGTGGTTATAAATCCTATCCAGCAGCTTGCGAATCTCGGCGATTTTCGCTTGCTGTTTAAGCATGACGTCGATCTGCCTGCCCAGTTCGTGGGCTGCCCAGCCGAGATGGGTTTCCAGAACCTGACCGACGTTCATACGAGACGGTACTCCGAGTGGATTCAATACGATATCCACCGTTGTCCCGTCTTCCATGTAGGGCATATCCTCGACCGGTATGATCTTGGAAATTACACCCTTGTTACCATGACGTCCCGCCATTTTGTCACCGGGTTGTAGACGGCGCTTGACCGCGACGAAGGCTTTGACCATTTTCAAAACGCCCGGTGCCAGATCATCTCCCGCTTCCAGTTTGGCCCGTTTTTCGTCAAACAGATCGTCAAAGTATTTACGCTGCGCATCCAGGTCTGCACGAAGCTGCTCCAACTGTTCGTTTACACTTTCATTGCGCAAACGCACCTCGAACCATTTGTCTCTCGGTAAATCCGTCAGATAGACTTTGCTGATTTTCTCTCCGGCTTTTAATCCACCAGGACCACCTTCTGCGGTTCGTCCGGTCAGCAACTTCTCGATACGAGCGTAAGCGTCTTCTTCGACGATTCGGAACTGGTCATTCAGGTCCTTACGAACACGCGCCAGTTCCTGGTCCTCGTTCTGCTTCGCACGCGCATCTTTTTCCACGCCATCTCGAGTGAAAACCTGCACGTCGATAACCGTACCCGCCATGCCCGAAGGCATACGCAGGCTGGTGTCTTTTACATCGGACGCCTTCTCACCGAAGATGGCGCGCAACAGTTTCTCTTCCGGGGTCAACTGGGTTTCACCCTTCGGTGTGACCTTGCCCACCAAAATGTCACCGGAAGTTACTTCAGCACCGATATACACGATGCCGGACTCGTCTAGTTTGGATAGCGCCGCCTCACCTACATTGGGGATATCCCGGGTGATTTCTTCCGACCCCAGCTTTGTATCCCGCGCGACGCAAGAAAGTTCTTCGATATGGATCGTGGTGTAGGTGTCCTCCTGTACCAATCGTTCGGAAATCAGAACCGAATCCTCGAAGTTGTATCCGCTCCATGGCATGAACGCCACCAGGATGTTCCGACCCAGTGCAAGCTCGCCCATATCCGTAGACGGGCCGTCGGCTAGCACGTCGTCTTTGGCGATGCGATCACCCACTTTAACCAACGGTCGCTGGTTGATCGTAGTGTTCTGGTTGGAACGCTGATACTTAATCAGATTGTAGATATCTACTCCCGGTTCACCGGCAACTGCTTCGTCGTCGTTGACCCTGACCACAATACGACCCGCATCGACAGAATCCACTGTGCCACCGCGACGAGCTACAACCGTGACACCGGAGTCAACCGCCACAATCCTCTCCATACCGGTCCCGACCAGCGGCTTTTCACTCTTGATCGTCGGCACTGCCTGGCGCTGCATATTCGATCCCATGAGCGCCCGGTTGGCGTCATCGTGCTCTAGAAACGGAATCAATGAAGCCGCGACAGAGACAATCTGAGACGGGGCAACGTCGATGTAATTGATACGATCGGGTGTGGACAGAGTGAACTCGTTTTGGTGCCGGCACGACACCAGCTCGTCGATCAACTTTCCTTTATTGTCAACAGTAGCGTTCGCCTGGGCGATGACGTAGTTTCTTTCCTCTATCGCAGACAAATATTCAATCTCATCGGTCACCTTACTGTTAACGACCTTGCGGTAAGGTGTTTCCAGAAATCCATAGTCATTCGTACGGGCAAAGCACGCCAACGAATTGATCAGACCGATATTTGGCCCTTCCGGCGTTTCAATGGGGCAAACCCTGCCGTAGTGGGTTGGATGAACGTCACGCACCTCGAAGCCGGCACGCTCACGGGTCAATCCTCCCGGTCCCAGGGCCGACACGCGCCGTTTGTGAGTAACTTCGGAC
>JASJAT010000120.1 GCA_030066885.1 Arenicellales bacterium
TTGCTTGACTCCCAGAGTTCCACGAGGCAGTGCCCGAAGACTTCAAAGGCCGATGCGCCGAACAGCGTGAACTGCTTCTGCTTCGACCAGCTGATGTTGTAATCGACGAGGTAGTCTGGGGTATGGCCGGTCTCGTTACGGATGATCTTGACGCCGGCCTTTCGATAGGCCGCGGCCAGTGCGTCCGACTCCATGGCCATTTTTTCGTAGGTCTCGGGATCCGTTTCCTTGAGATCCGTGCCCCCGTACTTCTTGATCCATGCCTTGAACTCGTCGCTGAGGTTGGCAAATATGTTGGCGTATTCCCAGGTCTCGCCGTTCGGCATCCAGCCTTCACTGGGATTGCCGACCAGACAGGCCTTGAGAGGCGCATACTCGCTGTGCACATAACATTTGATACCCTTGGCTTGGGCGGTCATGCCGGGAATGATCTCGCCCGTTTCGGGGATGGGCATGCCGTGTTCGTCTCGCTGAAGCTCACTCACTGTTCAATCCTCTGTGTCATAGTCGTTCGTTCGGTTATCAGTCGTCTCTGTTCAGTACCAGCGACGCGCAGCGGATTCCGCCGCCGTTTCTCGCTCCCAGTTCAACCTCCACCGGAATCGCTCTTACGCCGCGTTTTTCGATCTCCTCGGCGACCCTCGGGGTCTTGGCCGGCACCAGCACGCGATGCTGCCCACTGCTGTCGGGGCCCAAGGGCACGAGATTGCCGGCGCCGTGAATCGCGGTCTCGTCACGGTCAAGCCAAATGAAATCCCAGTCTTTCAGGGGCTCGGGGATTCCGTCGAGGAAGGCCCCTTTGGGTGAAGTCGCAACGCCAGGAGCGCAGAATCCCAGGATATAGTCGAAGTGGAAACTGTATTTGGTGTCGTATCGGACCTGGTGCACGGTGTAACCGAAGGGCTCCATCATCCGCTTGAACACTTCGTAGCCGAGCTGATTGGCCGCGGCGGGTTCGTCATGTCCCTCCGTGTAGCCGTACCCTACGAGGATGTTCTTCTCATCAGGAAAACGGGTGTCGCCATGGCCGATGAAAGGTCCGGGACCGGCGCCCTTGCTGGTAGGCCAGGGCAAGGCCGGAGGCGCACTTAGCCAGATGGCATCGGGGTCGTTGTTGAATCGTTCCACCACGAGGTCACGGGCGGTAAACGTGGCGACAGCACACTCCATGATGTTGTCGCTGAGGCTGGTCTCGACCAGCACATTGCCGAAGATCTGCCAGAAGTTGGCAATGGTGAAGGGCCAGTAGCCAATCGGCCGGTAGCCAATGTAGTTGAGAATCTCATCGGTCGGCACGCTGATTCGCTGAACGGTGACCCCTTCGCTCTCGTAGGTCTTGGTAAGGTCCGCCTGGAGTTTGTCGTAGGCCTCCATGACTTCCGGTTTGGCTTCGATGGCGGGAATCTGCTCGTTCTCTTCGTACTTGTCGTAGAAATCCGGCCCGAGGTCTTCGATGTGATCAGTGAAGTTCGCATTGGCCTTGTTCTTGGGAGGAAACGCCGCCTTGTCGGTTCGTCCAACGACGACTTCACGCAAGGTTCCAAATTCAGTTTTTTGGCGTAGTGGGAACATTTTCAATCTCCTCTATATCGTTGAATTAAGTCTTTGCCTGGTATCTGTATCGGAAAGTTCGCCTCTCTAACTCTGAGCTGATTCCCACACGAAGATGCGGCGGAACTTGCCCCACCAGTCGGCGCCCAGCACGTAGAGGGAGATCAGGAAAGCAATCTCGCCCGTGAGGAACAGGCTAAACACCAGGTCGCCTTGCTGCGCGATATCGAGCCCCCAGACCGCAGCTGTGGGGCCTTCAGCAGTTGCTGCGGCAAACGCATCCCAGGCGTAGATCATCATGATATAAGTGGTCAACACACTGGTGCACAGCAAGGCAATGCCAATGTAATGCCGGGTTTTACCAACCGGGGCGGTGTAGCTGGTTTTGACAAAGGCGACGGCCTTGGACTTGATGGCCTTGAAGCCCTCTTTGCCAAGAAAGACGATGCTAGCCAGGCTGACGATCTCACCTCCAACTACGAGGGCACCTACGGTGGCGGCGCCGAGGCCTACGAAACCCATAAGCACGGCGGCCAATATACCCAGGTTGCCGAAGATGATCAGGCCAAGACCAACCTTGTAACGCCAGGTCTGCGTAAAGTCGGCTACAGTGGTTGCTCCGGATTGATCAGCTGATGAGGTCATTGTGTTCCTCCAACAGTTTCAGGATTTCATCCTCCAGATCCAGTTTCACCTCTTGAGCATCAACATATTCTTTAGGATCAGCGTCAGCCGAGCCGTCGTCTCGTGCAGCCAGCCAGGTGCAGATCTCCTCGTAATCCGTACACACTTCGCGGAAAGTCGCATCCTTCGCCCTTAGCGCCTGCATGGCCTCGGTCAACAGCGGGAACTTCCGATATACGTAATCGCTCATAACAAATGAAAAAGCGGTGCCGAATGTCCTCGATCGTTCACATATTCTTCACTTGAAGTTGAATATACTTGTCTCCATTGACTAGAAAAGTATGTCACGGTGACTCACCGTGACATGACACCTGCTCCCCTAGAACACTATTATGTGGAACTTTTCATCAGACGCGATACAGGCCCAGCTCGAACGGATCCTGGCCAGCCCGGAATTTGTGAACGCGCCTAAGCTTGGCCAGTTTCTGCGTTATGTGGTGGGACAGACGCTGAGCGGCCACCCAGATAGGATCAAGCAATACACCATTGCAATGGAAGGTTTGGGATACGGAAAGGGATTCGACCCGACGACCAATACAATCGTGCGCATATTGGCGGGGCGGCTGCGGCGGGCGCTCGAGCAATACTATGTCAGTCACGGGTCTGCGGATCCGATTCGAATCCGCATCCCTAAAGGGCGCTACATCCCCACCTTTATCGACAACGTGTCACCGACAGCGACTATCGATGGATCGGAAAACACCCCAACGGTTCCCGAAAAATCCCCGCCAGAGTTTGCACAACCCACCGTTGCCATCTTCGAATTTGACAATCTGGGCGATAAAGCGAGCGATGCGCTCATCGCCACCGGATTGAGCGGAGAGATTTTAGTTGCCCTAACCCGCTTTTCTGAGTTAACGATTTTGGGGCCGCTCGTTCGAACAAAGGGTCAGCCAATCGATTATCAGAAACTCGGTCGTGAATATGGTGCAACTTTTGCTTTACGGGGATGGACTCGTAGCTATGGGTCGATCATTCGAATTACGACCGATCTGATTGAGGTACGCACCGGAGGCAGCCCTTGGGGCCGAACGTTCGAGTTCGACTTGGACAAGACCTCGCTGTTTGAAATCGAAGATGAGGTAACCAGCAAGGTTGTCGGCGTCATCGCCGACGGTTTAGGGGTGATCTTCCGGAAGCTACAATCCGAAAGCTATCAAGAACACATCAAACTCAATGATGTTACGCTAGCGGTCCTCGCTTACAACAACGCCTGGGCGAGGCATACCCGGCAGGATTGGGAACAAGCCAATACGGCGGTTAGTCAGGCGCAAGCCCTTCATCCGGATAACGCTTTACTGGTTGCACTGCAGTCGAATATCTACTACGCAGATGTGCTTCACGGGCTGGACATTGAGCCAGACGCGCTCTCGAAAATGGAAGGAATGGCCCTAAAGGCAGTTGCGTTAGATCCAAACTTGCAAATCGCCCAGTACAACCTGGTGGTTCAAAACGCCTTTTTTGGCAGAGTCGATCAATGCGTTGAAGTGGCTCAAAAAGTCGTAAGGATGAACCCGAATCACGCGAGGATATTAGCGGGATGTGCGGTAGCAACAACATCTGTCGGCGCCTATGAGCTGGGTCTGGAACTGATCGAAAGAGCAAAGCAGCTGAATCCAAACTATCCCGGTTGGTATTTCTTTATCAACTACGTGGTTGCCTTCAATAATGCGCAGTACGAACAGGCCTGGTCGCACGCACAGTTGATTTATGTCGGGGACTTGCTTTGGGAGCCGATCTTTAGGGCGGCAGTATTAGGAAAGCTAGGTAGAGCAGATGAAGCAAAGCCATTTATAGACGAGCTCCTACGGATCAAACCGGATTTTCGACAGAGGCCGCACGAGTACATCAGACGCCTGTTCGTCACTGACGACCATGTCGATATGATCTGGGATGGTTTACTGAAAGCTGGAATAAAGGACTGGATTCAACTACATCCACCTTCACACCAGTAACGTAGATGTGCGAACACGGCCGATGCGACCTTCGCGACATCACACCCAGAAGACAGATGATCACGGTTGGATCACCGCTACGTAACTATTCGTGATGAGGAGTCGTTCACACATATTTTTTAAGATCGGAAACAACTATGAAAGTTAAAATAGAAAGAGATCGACAAATTTCCCCCTCAATTCTGTAGTTGGAACATTTGAAATAGTTGAAACATCTTGAACAGGAGACAGTAATGAAGAAAGTGAGTCTTGGTATTTTCCTGATGGCCGTGCTCGGCTGGTTCTCGAGCCCGGTTCACGCAGTGGGTGTCGACGACACACCGGAAAGTGACAGGGAGCGTGCGCACGCTCCCGCGGATGTGGAGCCGATCATTCCGCTCAACAAGGCCGACGAGACCTACGATCTCTGGAAGCTGATCCGGGACGACCTGAGTGAGGGGCGGGAGCCCGGCCCGATTAATGTCCAACGCACTTGGGGCGGAACCGGCTGGCAGGGCATACCCACTTTCTTCCGGCTGCCGGTGGCGCTGGTCCCCGAGGATCTGAAGGCCGGGCAGGTGGACGTTGCCATCATGGGTGCGCACACCGACATGGGCCTGGGATCGCGCGGTGCCAATCGGGGCCCGGCCGCCTTTCGAGAGGCACGTCATGAATACGCAACCTGGGGTGAGTACTCGATGGCCCACATGCCCACACTGGTCAATCCGTTCCAGGAGCTGACCATGGTCGACTACGGAGACGCACCAGTCGATCCTTTGAGCACCGAGCGCAGCATGGACGAAATCCGCAAGTATGTTCGGGATATCGCATCCGTGGAACTTGAGAACGGTGAGCGCACGATTCCGATTATTATCGGTGGTGACCACTCGCTGGCCTACCCTAACATCGCCGGTGTCGTCGATGTCTATGGCAAGGGGAACGTAGGCGTGATCCATTTCGATGCCCACTACGACGCGACGCAGATGATGGGTCACCTGATCACGCACGGGGCGTGGGTCAAGCGGCTGTTCTTAGAAGGGCTCGTACCCGGCAAGAACTTCATTCAGGTGGCCTTACGGGGCTACTACCCGGATAAGGACTCGTTCGAGTGGATGCGGGAGCAGGGATTCCGTTACCACCCGATGGCCGAGGTCGAGCGGCGCGGTTGGGATGCGGTGATGAAAGACGTCATCAAGGAGGCCAAGGATGGACCCGAGTACCTGTACATTTCCTTCGACCTCGATACGCTGGACCCGGCTTTCGCACCTGGCACTGGCACACCCGAACCCGGCGGCCTTACGCCTCGCGAGGCGTTTCCAATCGTGCGCCGCCTTTGCGCCGAGACTAACGTCATCGGTTTCGACTTGGTTGAATTCGCACCGGAGCGCGACCCGACCTACGTCACCGGCCTTAACGCCAACCGTATCGTGCGCGAGTGCTTGACTGGCATCGCCATGCGTAAGAAGGGCATCACTGAAGAGGACTACTTGAGCCCACTGACCGTGGACGATGGCAGAGAATAGGTGTCACTTTCGATAACCCAAACTGTCCCTGTATGAGTTGGTCAGTGAGTGTACGGGTTGGATTGACGCTGCTGATGGCGGTGGCAGGCCTGTTGTTGCCGCCATTCGCTATCAGTGCCCAGCAGATGAGTTGGCAGGATCTCGGTTTCACGGTTCAATCATCGGAAGATCCGTTTTTCGGGTTGGGGCTCGAACAAAAACAGAGCCTGGAGACGGTGCTCCAAGTGGAGAAACTTAGACAGCAGGGTTCTGAAATAGAAATCGAGTTGAGCAGCCGCGATGCTGAAGCGCGAAGATTGCTGCACGAGTCCGGGCTCAATGCCGACCAGCTCATCAAACAGGAACAAGCGTTTCTTGCCAAGCTCGAACTCCAACACTCTGCTGTACGCAAGGATTTGGACGGGCGAGACATTCGCATCCCCGGCTATGTGCTGCCGCTGGAATTCGAAGGAACTAAGGTTATCGAATTCTTGCTGGTGCCTTATGCCGGGGCATGCATCCACACCCCGCCACCCCCGCCCAATCAGATCATTCACGTGAAGGTAGATCAAGGATTCGAGGCTAACGATATGTTTACACCGGTCTGGGTCAGCGGTGCGTTGAGAGCGGAATTGAGCATGCAGCAAGTTGGGTTATCCGATGGCGAATCCGAGTTTGGCGTTGGCTACACACTCGACGCCAGCTCGGTTGAGGAATACCAGTGAAATGAATTTAGATGGTCGATCCTGTTCTCAACCCACAGCCGGCGTTAATGCTATAGATGAGGAAAACACAATGAAAACCGACGGGGTGTTTGCGATCTCGTGGATTTATGAACGGGTGCGGAGGCGGACGAGGATTTACTGCACCGGCGTTGGTAGCCTGCTCATGCTGGTACTTTATTCCACTGCTACCAGTGCGGCCGGTGAAAACGGCCACCACGCTATTCCGCACCACCATATCAATGTGTTCGCGGGGTTGGGTGTGGAAACCAAACGCGACCACGCTGATGAAGAAGGTTTCGCAATCGGGATCGGGTACGAGTACCGCTTCCACCAAAACTGGGGGATTGGCCTTGCGCTGGAAGGGCTGGGTCAGGACACGATCCGTGATGCGGTTGTTGTCGTGCCGTTGAGCCTGCATCCGGGCGGACACTGGCGGCTAGTCACGGGACCGGGATATGAGTTTACCGATACCAAGGACAAGCCGCTTTGGCGGCTTCAGGCCGGCTACGAGTTCCCGATGAGAGGAGACTGGACTTTTTCGCCCGAGCTGATTGCGGACTTCGTCGAGGGCGGCGCCCTCACCTGGATCGGTGGTATCGCCATTGGCCGAACATTTTAGCGGGGAATCGGTCAGCTTCTATTTGTTGCCGCGGTCCTACTTACTCAACATCCACCCCTTAATATATTAAGGTCAGTTTAAAACCCTGTCCTCTATTTTAGAACTCCAGGCCAATTCTTATCTGCTGCCGCGATGTGGCCGGGAATATCCTCGTGCCATTGTTTACGGACACCCAAACTGTAATTAAGGTAGAGCTTCCCATCAACGATGCTCCACGCGTCGGGGTCAATACTGGCAGTGTAACCTTTCGAAACAGCATACGAGCAATAACCGCCATACTGAGGTGCATATTTCGAGGGCTCGGCTTTGAAGAGTTCCAGGTTCTCGGCACTGGCAAACTTAAACATCCCACCCTCCCACTCGAACGTGTGCTGATCACTTCCCTTGGTTGGTTCACCGACAGTGAAATAAGCAACTGGATCGTATCCGCGAATAGCTCCATCGCTGTTTGAGAATACCGGTGGCTTGCCGGCATAGGCCAATGGGATCATCACCAGTACCATGAAACCAAGAAGGAATTTCTTCATCGTTGTTCTCTCCTAGATGCGTTGTGCTTAGGATATTCGTTCACGCCACCTTCAAAAAGTTCCGTGTTATCAGGGGACAGTATACTTTTTAACCTGGAATTTTCCGGCCCTGCTCATTGAGCACATTAAAAAGTATACTGTCCCCGGTTTACTCTAACCCAGAAAGTTCTTAACCTCCGTGAGAAACCGCGGCCACGCGGGTTCATTCTCGATCAATAAATGGTTGGCACTCTCGAGCGGCACAAAATGTGCACCTGGAATCATAGCGGCCATTTTACGACCACCCTCAAAAGGCGCGACTGCGTCTTCACGGGCATGCAGCACAAGTGTCGGGATCGAGACCTGCGGTAGAAGAGACATGACATCAATCTCCCCCATAGCGAGTCGCAATCGAACGGCGATCTCAGGCGTTGTTGTTATTCGTTGTATTTCGTTAAACCATCGCATCTGTTCTGCCGTCGCCCCGGGTATCATCTGTGACGTGAATATCTGCCGAAAAGCGGGGTTGTCTTGACCCCAACCCTGTTTCATCAGTTCGATTGTTGCCAAACCCCTATCCTTGTCTTTTTGGCTGCGCTTAGCCCAGCCAAGAGCATAACCTCCGTAGAGTACGAGTTTCGATACCCGTTCGGGGTGCTGAACCGCATATGCGATGCCCACAGGGCAACCCTGAGAAATGCCGAGGAGGGCAAAACGATCCAGTTCCGCCGCGTCGACTACCGCCTCTAGATCGCGTACGAAGGCATCGAAAGAAATGTCATCGACTTCCCAGTCGGAGAGACCGTTGCCCCGTTCGTCATAGCGTACAAGTTGATAACCATTGGAAAGCTCTAAAAACATGTGTTGCCAGATCGGGCTTTGCCAATCGAACTCCAAATGGTTGAGCCAGTTTGCGGCCTTGACCAGGGGCGGCCCCTCGCCCACCGTTGCGTAGGCGATGCCGACCCCATCTGACGACGTGCAGAATTGTATCTGCTGTTCGTCGAGCTTCACCGAAGTTGGCGTGGTTGATGAGTCGTCATTGACAACTGCACCCGAAATCACACGATAGACCCGCACCGGCGTATCAATATTCTTCAATTCCCTTTCCCCCATATCCTCGAAATTTACCGGGAGATGGTGCCGCACCTGTTCCTGTATACTGCTCGAGACCAAAATGCCACCTGGTTCGGCAAGGGC
>JASJAT010000121.1 GCA_030066885.1 Arenicellales bacterium
CGTATCGATCTTTTCTAAGGGATCGTTAACCGGATAGCTCGCACAGCTCATGAGCGAAACGGTCAAAGTGACCGTGGTTAGAAAATGAAATACCTTCTTCACTGAATGGCAATATTTGCAGCTATTGGCTTTCCCTTACCAAGCCACCATGGCGCGATAAAAGGTGGTCGAATCCGCTGACAAAAGTTTCGTAGTCTTCTTTCTCCAGCGCCAGCGACAAACTCATATAGCCACGGTCGGCGATATATAAACCTGCTAAGAGCATTTCCAAGTGGAACAACGTGGACAGACGGGGGTCGACTTTAACGCTATCGTTTGTACAGCGTGGTGTTTCAGATTGAAAATGGATACACATCAACGATCCGATTCCAGATACGGTCATGGGTACATCGTGCTCAGCAATGACTCTGTTTAAATTATTTCTGAACTCGTCACCGAGTCGGTTATGACTAATTGCCCGCTCTGGGGTATAGATATCACGCAGGCCGGCGAGGCCTGCCGCCATGGTCAAAACGTTATTGTTAAACGTGCCGGCATGAGGTAGAGCATCTACTCGACGTGGATCGAACAAATCCATGATGTCTTGGCGTCCACCGAAAGCCCCAAAGCTAAGCCCACCTCCGAGGTACTTACCAAATGTAGTCATGTCTGGAGTGAGGTTGAGTTTCTCTTGCAGGCCGCCCGGTGCCAAACGAGAGGTCATCACTTCATCAAAGATCAGTACGATCCCATGCCGATCTGCCGATTCACGTAGTGTCCTTAAAAACTCCGGCTCACCCGGTATACAGCCACCTGCGCCTTGCATGGGTTCTATTAGGATTGCGGCAATATCGGCACCGTGGTTTTGGATCATTGCGGCCGATTTTTCCACGTTGTTGAATTCACCGATAAGGAACTCGAAGGGTGCGTTGGCTGGACTGTGGTGCCCTGCGAAATAGAACACGCCGCCATGGTAGGCGCCGTCGAACACCACAATTTTATTGCGTCCGGTGTAGACCTTGGCGGCACTAACCGCCATCAAATTGGCCTCTGTCCCGGAGTTGCAGAACCTTAGGCGCTCGCATGAGGGGAAGCGTTTACAAAGCAAACCGGCCAGCTCAGTTTCATACCGGTTTGGGGCGCACAGCACGATTCCCTGATCCAGGGCTCCAACCACAGCCTCAGCGATAGCGGGGTTGGAGTGTCCATACAAACCCGCAGAATATTCACCAAGAAAATCAGTGTATTGGTTTCCGTCGAGATCCCAGACTATGCACCCCGCGCCTTTCGAGATGGTAACCGGATACGGGTCGTAGTGGAGTACGGTGCGAGTGTTTCCACCGGGCATGGCATCACAGGCTTGGTCATAGTGCGCACGGCTCTTGGGCGTCTTCTGTCGGTAGTGTGCGACTGCGATCCCCAGGGCAGTATCGATATCGAGCTTTTTCTGGTCGGTCATCATGTCTCTGTTAGTTGTAAGACCTTTGCACCTCGAATCCTGCCTGCCTTGAGTTCTCGCAAGGCTTGATTGGCTTGCTCCAGCTTGTAGGTCTGTACTTCCGCCCGGATCGGTACCTCGGCCGCGATTGGCAGGAACTCGGCTATGTCGTCGTGGGTAATATTAGCCACGGTCTTGATTTCTTTTTCTAACCACAAATGGGTTGCATACTCGATGTTGGTGAGGTAGTCCTTGTCTTGGTCTTCCTTTCGAATCGCATTGATTACAAGCCGCCCCCCAGGCCGCAAATTGGGTAGCGCATCGACAACAGGCTTCCACGCGGGGGTTGTGTCGATTACAGCGTCGAGTAAATGTGGTGCCCGATGTGAAGTGTCGCCAGCCCAGGTGGCCCCCAGACTGAGCGCGAAATCACATGACTCCTGATCCCGGGCAAACACATAGATCTCAATATTTGGATATAGGTGACGGGCGAGTTGCAGCACCAGGTGAGCTGATCCACCGAACCCGGTCAACCCAAGACGCTGTCGATCTTGTACCCCGGTCAGTTTAAGAGCCCGGTAGCCTATCCCACCGGCACATAGTAGCGGAGCAGCTTGTTCGTCAGAAAAAAGGCCAGGAATAGGATAGGCGTAGGCATCGGGTACAGTCATGTATTCCGCGTAGCCACCGTTAACATCTCTTCCCGTAGCCACGAAACTGTCGTCCACGTTTTCGTTTTTAGTGCCGGATGAGGAATGAATCCAGCCCACCCCAACACGATCACCTAGCTGAAACCGTGTCGAACCGGAACCCAGTTTATCGACTCTGCCAACGACTTCGTGGCCTAGTATTATCGGCAATCGAGGTGGTGGGGTGCGACCTTCTATTTCGTCCAATTCTGTATGGCAGACACCACAGGCGCTTACTTTAAGGCGAATCTCCCCTGATTTCGGTTCCGGTATAGAAACTTCATCCAGATCCAGGGGTTCTGAATCTTGCACAATTGGTGCCAGTTCTTTAAGTACCATGGCTCTCATGATGGACAATTATAAAATGCAAAAAAGCCGGTGAGGGATTTAATTTATTTCCTGGACTGGTTCCGGCGGAATAAACGTCTCGACAGTTACGTCTCATTGTTAGACGCACCTGCTTAATCGTAAACCGCTCTACCCGGTTGATATCCTATCGATTTTCAGCAGGTTAACTCGGTGTTTGGCAACGGAGTATTCATGGGTACACGCCGTTTTGCGATAAGCCTACTTACCGGTTTAATTTGTATGATTGTGTTTGGTAGTCCCACCGGTATCGCTCAGGCGATAGAGGATGAAGATGAAGAGGACGTGGAATTCGACGTGGGTGGTCCACAACAACAAACAGGAGCACCGCGTCGACATTTTCGTCTACGCCAGGTAGCTCATTTAGAGCCGGAGGAGGCCAATCGAATCTATGACTTGATAAACGGCGCCTTGGCAAAAGGGTACGGATCCTCTGGTTTTGAAGATGTCGATAAATATCAATCATTCATACGCCATAATAAAGCGCCGTATCTCTCCTCTACCCACGGTAACCTTTACCTGAATAATTATGCGAATCAGATCGCGGATAATTATGGTGAATTCGAGCAGGCTGGGGAGTTGCCGGTAGGGTCGGTCATTTTCAAGGATAGCTTTAGTGTTACGGAAGTGAGTCAGAGTTTCAGCGACACTACCGAATCACGTCAAATCGTTCTTGGCCCTCTGTTCGTCATGCGCAAGATGGAGCGGGGATTTAACCGGGTTACTGGAGATTGGCAGTACATCAAGATACAACCTGACGGTAAGGTGATTGGCATGACGGGTGGTGCTGGGGCCGAACGAGTGGAGTACTGCATCGGCTGTCATCTCGCTCGTGAGGATTTCGATCACCTTTACTTCATACCCGAGGATTATAGATGAAAAGAAAAGTAGCGGGTCATGTGTAACGAATACCTGGGTTGGATTTAGCCTGTAAATTACATGAAGGTTCCCTTCGCGATTGTTCAGTACAGGTTAGATCAGTTGATTTAAAGGTTGTTGACCACGCAAGATTCTGACTGCGTTCTTCGCTGCCTTTGTTCGCATTTCTTTGAAAGCTTGTTGTGAGTAAAAAGCTGTGTGAGGATTGATTAACACACGTCCTCGAGTCCAAATCTCTTCTCTTCTCCAGGCATCGATCAACTGCCCATTCTGTGGCGGTTCGTGCGGTAGAACATCTAAAGCAATTCCACCGAGCTGCTTTGACTTCAGAGGATCTACCAAAAAATCCAATCCATTTAAAACGGTTCCTCTGGCAGTGTTGATTAAATACGATCCTGTTTTCATTTTGTCCACAAACGCTGCATTTACCATCCCTTTGGTTTCTTCGGTGAGAGAAACATGGATACTGACGTAGTCAGAGCATTTCAGCAGTTCATCTAAAGAGTCGGTTCGATCTGCGCCCAGTACTTTCTCGTGCCCGCTCGGTTTGTATGGGTCGTAAAAGACGGTTTTAAATCCTAGCGCTCTGGCCTTGAGTAAAAACAACGAACCGATTCGGCCAGCGCCCAAACACCCAACCAATGATTGTTTGGCTCTTTGCAAACGAGTTTCTGTGTTTTGTTGCCAGCTTCCATCTTGAAAGCCTTTACATTTCCAGTTGTAGGTTTCGATTGCGCGGTCAAAATAGAGTACAAAAGAAATGGCTGTAAGTGCTACTTCATCGACGCCGTAGTCCGGTGTATTACAAAAAACGATACCGCGTTTTGACACTGCCTCAAAATCCACGTTTTCAGTACCAACGCCATATCTCACAACCCCCTTTAAATTCGGAAACCGATCCAGAAACGCATCGTCGATTCTGTAGCGCCAGACCAAAACCACTTCAACATCTTCATCGGGATCTAGAGAGACATGGTCACCCAGTATGTCCTTTTCATAGACGGGGTCTGATATAAAGTCAGTAATGAAAACCTTCGCCACAATCGACTCCTACGCTAACAATGGTGCACCAGTTTAGGGTAAAGTAAGCGTTTCTCTCGACACCCCTTTCATTTCCGCGGGAGCGGATAAAAATAGCTTTTGGCTAGCGACTAGGATCGGGTGCGGCATATTTTTTAAAGGAATAATCGCGCCAGAGTATGCCAATTGTTGCCGGGAAGGTGGTTGTGTAGCTTTTGAACATGTTGTGCCAACACAGTGTCGTCGTAGCACAAGTCAATTTTTCCCGTTGCAATGTCAGTGCGAACATCTGCTATCCCTCTTAAACCTAAGAGGGCTTTTTGGATCTTGGAATAAAGTACAGTGGGTGTTTTGACATCGACTGCCAGTGACATTCGATTATTGCCGGCCTGTAAGATCTGTATATACCCGACACGAACTGGAGAAAAAGCTGTTGTTAACTTATCGAGGAGAGTGTCTATGACAGGGCCACTTTCAATCGCAGTGGGAGAGTAGAGTAGCAATATACTTCCTGTCCGTTGGTTTATTTCAACTTGTTCTATTACCGATAGAGTTTCAAAATGTCGGCAGAGAGCAGGCAGTAAACTCCGCTCCTTTTTCAACCACTCTACGCGTAATCTGATACGGCCCCGTGAGAAGTGTGCCAAAGTCGCTGTTCTGTTACTCATCTTCCTCTGTTAACAAATGGTTCGATTTAAGCAGTATTGACATATATCAATGATAAAGCCATACAATGTTGATAATTTCAACTTATATAAGCGTTGATGAATAGCAGTGACACCGGCAGTGACTATTCGGTCTTTTGAAGATCGTGCAGTATTGGTGCGTGCCTATCAGCTATTGGAAGGGCCAGGAATGGTGGGGAAAGTGAGCGACGTCGTGGCCGCCCCGGTAGAGACAACGGTCAACCTCTTACCATTGCGCTGGTCTCAAAACGTCCAAAATTTGCTGCGGAGTGGAATAGAGCACGCACTGAGCCGAGTCATCTCAACCTTGTCTCGGGAGCCGAATTTGTCGGACAATGATCGGTTACATTCCACTTTTGTGTCTTTTAGTGGAGCCGCGAGCGGTCTGTTTGGGTTGACAGGTCTTGCTGCTGATCTGCCCCTCACCACAGCGGCGATACTGCGTTCTATTGCTGGTATAGCACGCAAAGAAGGGGAAGATCTGAATACGCTCGATGCTCGAACTGAGTGCATTTCCGTTCTGGCAATGGGCGGAAAAACCACGGAGGAAACCGACGCAAAGACAGACTACTATGCCATTCGCTTAGCCCTGGCTGATGCTTTATCTGAGGGAGCTGCTGATTATAGTCTGCGTACTGTTCCCGCTAACGCAATGGCTAAACTAGTTCCGTTGGTTAGTATCAGATTCAGTGCGGTGGTCTCACAAAAGATTCCATCGCAGAGTGTGCCATTGATCGGTGCCGTCGGTGGGGCTGCGGTAAACGTGATGCTCATACGTCATTTCCAAAGGATGGCTCACGGCCATTTTTCGATAAGGCGTCTTGAAAGGAAATATGGAGCAGAGGTAGTTATGCGTGAATATGAAGCCCTGAACTAACAAGTGGTTTCTGACATTCAGGAATTTGTATGTTGGAAGCTCAGTGATTACAAACAATACAATGAGGAGAACATTTAATGGCCAAAAAAGCTAAGAAACAGCCTAAGAAATCGAAGGCAAAAGACTTCACGCAGGAAGCCAGTGAAATGAAAGACTCAGCAATTAAGTTCCTCGGCGAAGTCGAAAAATCAGGGGAAAAATTGGCCACTGAGGTAAAGAACTTTTTTGAGCAGATGGCTGATCATGCGGCCAGTGTCGCGAGCACAGCAGCGAAAACGACGCAGTCGGTAACTGAAAAAGTTACCAGTGTGGACCCGACTCAGCACTTGTCACGAGTATTGGAAGAGGTAAAAGATGCCGGTGAAACGTCGATGCGTGCCCTTGGAGAGGGATTTGAGGTACTGCGTAAGCATATCTTGGATATAACTCCTGTGGCAGGGCCAGCAAAGAAAAAGAAAAAAGTTACAAAAAAGAAAGCCGCAGCAAAGAAAAAGGCGATAAAAAAGAAAGTTGCAAAAAAGCCGGTGACTAAGAAAAAAGTGAGCGCAAAGAAAACCGTTAAAAAATCGTCGCCCAAGAAAAAAGTGGTTGCTAAAAAATCAACAAAGAAGTCTGCTGTGAAGAAGAAAGTTGTGAAAAAGACAGTGGCTAAAAAGAAAGCAGCGGGGGGTTAGTAACAACACCATAAGTTTTTCAAGGTTCGCCCTCGCACCGATAAGAACCGCGGCGAGGGCAGCCGCTTCCACCGCGTCTTTGCGCCCTGGTGAGTGGGGGTTGATAATAAATTTTAACAATTCATGCATTTGTAACGAATTTGTCACATGGAGGTAGCAAAATACCCTCCACACATTATCAGTCAGCACTCAGAATGGTAGCGATGGAAAATCCAAATATTCAACCGATCCTAGTCCCCGTTGATTTTTCGACGGAATCAAAAGAGGCCTTGTTGTTTGCTAATGAGCTTTCAGCACGCGAGAGAAGACCGTTAGTCGTATTGCACGTAATGCATGACAACGGAAGTAACGGTGCGAGTTATCGCAGAGAGGCAGATGGAGAATCACTATTGCCGATACATGAAATCGCCGAGCGGAGAATGGAAGACTTCATTAATGGCATATGTGAAGAGTATGCTGATCTAGATATGCTCAAGTCGGCCAAAACGATCGTGGTGGATGGGGTTCCGGTAACCCGCATTATAGAAGTCGCACAACAACTCAAAGCAGATCATATCGTAGTGGGAGGTAATGAGAGGGGGCATCTATCGCGCATGTTCAATGGTTCTGTTTCGGTATCGCTGGTCAAAGATAGCCCAGTACCGATAACCGTTGTTCGTTCCAAAGGCGTAGATTAGATAAACAAATAATATTGTGCGGTTGGCAGGGGTCTATTGGCCAACGCACTCCTTTAGCGCCTGAATGCACCCCGTATTAATCATTATCCCCGCGGTGGCGTTGATCTTCGGACCACGCCTTTGGGTGAAGCACGTCCTGAAACGCTATAACCAGGACGACTTGAATAGTTCAGGGTCTGCGTCTCAGGTCGCCCGAGCGTTGTTGGATAACAACGGTTTACAAAACGTCAAAGTCGAATGTACTGACATAGGTGACCATTATGATCCAGACGCCAAATCGGTGCGTCTTGCACGAGACAAGTTCGACAGAAAGTCGCTCACCGCGGTCACCACTGCAGCCCATGAAGTGGGTCATGCACTTCAACACGCCACTGAATACACACCATTTATTTGGCGCGGACACCTCGTCAAAGCTGCACGAGTGGTGGGAGAAGTTGGGTCGGTAGTATTGATATCCGTTCCTATTGCAGCGTTGGCGACTCGAAACCCTGTACCCGCGCCCCTCATTGGCATTGCCGTTTTGGCCATACTCGGATCGGTTATGGCGGTGCAGTTGGTGACGCTCCCGACCGAGTTCGACGCAAGCTTCAACAAAGCAACTCAAATGTTAAAAGCCGGATATATCGATGAAGACCAATTGGGTAATGCTAGAAAAATCCTTGTGGCCTGCTCTTTGACCTACGTCGCGTCTTCACTGACATCGGTATTAAACATCTGGCCCTGGCTGCCGAGAGGATTGACACTGGTAACGGGTAATAACGCTTTAGTGGCCACCCAAGGTAGCAGCACTACGGTTCGAAATATTCGAAAACAGAAACCGAGTTTAACTATAAAGAAAACCCGTCACCGTAGTCGCCGACAAAGAAAACCGAGCATGGGGATAACCGTGTTTAAAAAAATTGGCAAACCGCTGGTTCGAAATTGGTTGAAATTGTCGCGTTCTTATACTGCCCATGTACACGTGTGATGATGAATAACCAGAAAAGAAACATGATTGTCCGTGCTGTCCACAGCAAGGTGGGTGGTCGTATCAGGTTAGACGTCGCTGGGTTGTATCGATCCCCAACCATGAAGCGAGAACTTGAGGCCAGTCTCGCTTCGGTCGAAGGCATCTACGTAGTTAAAGCGAATCCAAAGACGGGCCGGCTGCTAGTCACATTTTGTACACGGAGAATCATTGCTAAGAGGCTAATCGACGATATTATCGAGTTAGTTGTTGGCCAAACTAATGGCCGCCGAAAACTGAGGCCGCTTAAAAAAAGAAAAGAACCGGCGCTTACAAAATTGGCCTATACGGTGCGTCAGCGCATCAACAGTCTATTAGGGAATCTTGAAGCCTACCAACCAAGTGTTATCCCTTTAGG
>JASJAT010000122.1 GCA_030066885.1 Arenicellales bacterium
TTGATTCAGGTAACTTGGTCTCTTATGCGCAACCGGGGCTGAACGCGGCCGACATGTTCGACCGGATTCGCCTCGACGGTGTTCAACTGGCAGGGGTAATGCACAGCAACGTGGAGACAATCGCACCAGCGATTGAATTGCTCAAACTGCGCTGGCCGGGGCCGTTGATGGCTTACCCCGATAGCGGATACTTTAAGATGCCTCACTGGCAATTTGTCGACATCATCTCAGTCGACGACTTCATCACATACAACCGGAAATGGATCGATGCCGGAGTGAAAGTCGTCGGTGGATGCTGCGGGCTGGGCCTTGAACATATTGAATCCCTGGCCAAATCGGCTGTGGATCTAATCTGACCACTTGCGTAAACCCAGCGATTCTTTGAGAACGGCTCGATGACGGAACAAGATCTGACAGACGAAGACAGTTACACCTATTGGTGTAAAGATAAAATCCGTTTTGCCGATTTGGACTCATACGGTCATCTTAACAACGTTGCCTATGCCACTTTTGCCGAGAGCGGTCGAGTAGATTTTTTGTCTGAAGTGGTAAAAGGCTCTCTCGATGGACAGGGTGAAGGGTGGGTGATCGCTAAGCTCACAATTAATTTTCTTGCTTCGGCTTACTATCCTGGTGAGGTAAAAATCGGAAACGTGATTCGCCGGATCGGTAATTCTTCCGTCCTTATCGAACAAGGTTTATTTGCAGATGGAAAATGCTTTGGTACATGCGAAAGTGTGCTGGTGTGGGCTGATTCGAAAAATGAAGTATCGCGACCAATCCCAGAAAAAGTAAGAGCAGTTTTGAAGCGATATATGAAACATTGATTAAGTAAGTTTGCCCTCGTTTTTCGATTTGGATAGGTAGTGGGCTAGTATCCAAAGCGCCACTCCTGCTGCGACTAACAAGACCCAGGCGTACCATGGCAATGTGTCCATCTGATCGCCCATGATTACCATGATGGTGGTCAACGGAAGAATACCGAGGCCGGTCGCCCAAGCAAACGTCCACCACGAGAGTCGAGTCAGGCCAGCGGCGTAATTAATCAGGTTGAAGGAAATAACGGGAATGAAGCGACTCAATAGGAGGGTTTTCCCCCCATGATGTGCTACCCAATTGTCTACCGTTTGTAACCGCTTATTTGAAAGCATTTTGTTAACAAACGGCCGGCCGAACATACGCGTTAAACCGAATGAGAGAAAAGCGCCAAGCATGGCGCCGACCCAAGTAATAACGGTTCCCCAAAGCGTACCGTAAATCATGCCGTTTGCGATTGCGACGAACTCTGCCGGAAACGGAACAAAGGAATGTACGATCATAAGGCCGATGGCGGCAAATACCCCCCAAGGGCCCCATGATTCAATTAGGTGTTCGAATTCCTCGATCGAAAACTGTGCCCACAAACGAGTCCAGCTATCCCACCCATACAAACCGCTTATTGCAGCGACACTCAAGAAAACGACGGCCAGTAGCAGCACAAAGATAAGGCCTATATAAAACTGCTGTTTTAGTGTCCGAGCGTTTCCCATTACGGTATTCAACTCTGAGAGTTTTCTATGCTCGCAGATTGTCCCAAGGGCCGCAATCGGCCTGCATGTATTGTAAGAGGTCCGCCCTCGAGCTGACAGCTGTGAATCACGGCGAGGGAGCTGCTCTTACGACCCAAGATGCCAAGCACGAACAGATGTCAAACCAAGGGTACAGGGCATACTATTACGTCTTTGTTGGCGTGCTTTGCGGCTTTGCGTGAAGATGTATTGTTTCTAGATGAACATTGTGCGCGTTTGGGCCGGAATGACGCAGTCGTCATTCCCACATGTCTTTAGCGGGAATTCCACGATCTAAGTTGTTGCAGTCCAGCCAACGACATGCCACAGTCAAGGAGGGTGAGTTCACACATATGATGGTGACATAATGTAGCCATATGTTTTTCGCTAAGTACATATTGCTGACACTGGGCTTGGTCACATCTTTTGCCAGTCTCGCTGAACAATATTTATGTACGGCGGACCTGGTGACTGGTTTTAGCTGGAATGAAAAAGACGGTAGATGGAACTCAACAAACTTCAATGTCGAGAATGAGAATTACTTGGTTTCATCCATAGAACCCAGTACGGGCGGACACTACGTGATAAAGAAGCTTGGAGATAGAAAAATAATCGCCACGTGCGAAAGAGGTTTCGATGCAAACGGTTTGCTTAGTTGCAGAGATTTTGTCGTGTTTAGAATGAATAGGGAAGCTGGACGATATCTATTGGTTTATCCTTCTGGATATGTCGAAGGTTATGACAACAATGACAACACCCCATTCGTCGAAATTGGAAAATGCTCGGTCAGGTAACTAAGTAAAAAAGGGGCGGGGGATTCAATTCTTCCATTCCAGTTAGAATGGCGTCATTATATTCAGGGTCAGGCTTATAAAGTCTACGTCTTCCTCGATCCGAGTGTATTCGAGTTCAAGCTGGGCAATACCCAGACTAAAGCCGCCTCCTATCCCGCCCGAGAACTCCGTGCTGGTGTTTGATTGCGAGGATTCTTTAATGTTCGATCCCAACACGCCTCCCTTGGCCTTGAAGTATATTGGCCCTGCAGTTCTAAAAACCCCATACAGAGCCAAAGTTCTGATTTCCCAATCTCCCGTGGGTGCGTTTCCTTTATCCACGGTATTCGTGTAACCACCCTCGATCGCAATATCGCCTAGAGCTACGTTGAGAAACTCATAACCAAGCGTAATACCAAGGTTGTTGGCACTATCGAAACCGGAACCGTCGTGATTCATTGAACCGGCCTGAACACCTACATACAAGCCGTCAGCGCCGTGTACGGCATCAACGGCAAGGGCGGAAGAGAAACAAAGTATCAATAGTGGCACCAGCTTTTTGTGCATTAAGGCCTCCCAACGGGATATGTTCTGAAGGTCGAGTTGTTTAGGGTTCTAACGATGGCAAATTGAACACCCACAGTTTAGATAAGAAAATGCTATCCATCCAAGCGCACTTGTCGTGTGACACAGGAGTGGCATCGAGTATACTCGATCGTATCCTTACCACCCCGAGAGATCATTCGATGACCCATCACGTTTTCCGTTACGGCGGCGATTTCGCTGAATTCATCATACACCGAGCTGAAGGCGCGTACGTGTATGGATTTGACGGGCGAGCGGTACTCGACTTCACATCGGGTCAAATGAGCGGCATCCTTGGCCACTCTCATCCAGAGATCGTAGCGACGCTGCGTGAAGCCATTGCGGAACTCGATCACCTTCACAGCAGCTTTTTGTCCGAACCTGTCCTTCGGCTCGCCGAGACGTTAACCGACATACTGCCCGATTCACTTTCCAAGGTGCTCCCGCTCAGTACTGGGGGTGAGTCCAATGACGCCGCGCTGCGGATGGCCAAGATGACCACCGGCGGTTTCGAGGTGGTTGCGTTTGACCGGTCTTGGCATGGGGTAACCGGTGGTGCTGCCTCAAGTACATTCAGTGGAGCAAGGCAGGGTTATGGTCCAACATTGCCTGGTGCGCTCGCACTACCGACCCCCGATGCCTACCGTTCACCGTTTGTGGCTGACGGTCATTACGATTGGCAAGGCGAACTGGACTTTGGATTCGATATCCTGGACAGACAATCGGTAGGAGGTTATGCAGCGCTTATTGCCGAACCGATTCTGAGCGCGGCGGGTATCATAGAACTGCCTACAGGATATCTGAAGGCGCTCAAGGACAAGTGCAACGAACGCGGTATGTTACTGATCCTCGATGAAGCGCAGACCGGGCTCGGCCGCACCGGGGATCCTTTCGCGTTTGAACACGAGGGTGTCGTGCCCGATATACTGACTTTATCGAAAACTCTAGGCGCAGGCCTGCCCTTATCGGCGACGATCACTTCGGCAGACATTGAACAGCGCTGTCATGATCAGGGTTATATCTTTTACACAACCCACGCGGCGGATCCTTTGCCCGCTTCAGTCGGTGCCAAGGTCATTGAGATCATCGTTCGGGACGAGCTTTGGGAACGGGCGCGGGAGCTCGGTTGCTATATGAAAGAACAGTTACTTGAACTGCAGCAGCGCCACGAAAACATCGGTGATGTCCGAGGCCGGGGACTCTTACTCGGTGTCGAGTTGGTAATGGATCGTCAATCCAAGACGCCTGCACGCGAACTCGGTGTCAACGTAAGTAAACGTTGCCTTGAACTTGGTGCCAGCCTGAACATCGGTCGGCATTCTATGGCCAACATCTTTCGCATTGCTCCACCGCTAACGGTGACCCGCGAGCAGATCGATACGGGTATCGCCATCCTCGACCAGGCCTTAACTGAAAACCGGGGACAGTATACTTTTTAAGTTAATATAAGACTGTAGGAGCGGCGCCCTCGACGGGATAATCAGCGCGAGGCGACTTGGTGACTAGTAGAAAACGAACTGTTTCTAGTCTGGAAATTTGTCTTGTCAATATACCCAGGATTTATTCCTACAGTAAGTTAAAAAGTATACTGTCCCCGTTTTTATTTCGTCAGCTCTTTGAATGCTTGTTCCCGCTTCTGGATTTCCAGCTCCCGATTAGAAAGGACAGTAGGGTCTAACTCGAACCGCGCCGATACAAACTCCAAGAACTCGCCATAAGGTTTGGATGCGGAACCGTTCCCAAGATCCAAGGGATGGTCGGTATGTGCTTTCCAATATTTACGACATCGAATAATTATCCCACTCGCCGCCGCCGTATCGAGCGACTTCGTCTTCCCAGTTTCAGAATGGTCGATGAGTGGGGTTTGAACGATTCGCCGAAGGGAGTCTTCGGCCTCTTCGATGATTCGGCCCTTCGGGAAGTCCTTAAGGTTAGCGAGGTTGAAAGCGTTGCGGACACCGTCACCAATATTAGTCAGAACATCCAAGCACTCAGCGGCTGCATTGCGGGCATCTTGTTCACTGGTCGATAACGGTACGTCACTGGTTCCTTCCAGATCATCTGCGTTCTTATTATTCCTTTGCGCTGCCAGGAATTGCTCCACGAACTCGTCGATGTCTTCTTCGACCTGTTGCGCTGTTTTACCCAGTACATCCATAAAACTATCCGACTTATTCACTGCTCATCGCCTCTTTACTACACCTTTACGCTATCAAAGGTCCGGCATCTTTATAGAACGACACAACGCGCATCTAGATTCTCCTGGATGGATCTTGGGGTCTGTTATCTTGGAAATTATAGTTGAGACAGGACACAGTTGTGGTTGTGGAGGCGCCGGTAAGAGGTGCGAACTCAACTATCACTTAACTCGAAGCCAAGCAGGAGAAACTATCTAATATGATCCAGTTACGAGCCTACGCGCAAAACTTCCAAGTCGACTTCGATGTGCAGGGAATTAAAAAAGGCTCGACTTTCTTGGACGGGACTTTCAGCAAAGCTAAACCTTAATCTTTTCACACTGTGAGCTCTCGTCCCTAAGTAATATTTATTGCGGTGGTGGGGAAAGAGACTGTTGGGCCAACCTCATTAGTGAGATAATTGGCGTAATTTAGTAATGTACCAACTGTTAGAAGGAGTACGGTATGGCTTTTCCGACAGCGTGGTTGATCCCAGCCGCAACAGCCGTTTGGGCGGTGTGGACCTGGGCCCATGAACAATCCCTTGCTCGTGAGAAAGAAAGAGCAAGGATAACGGCACTTTATGTTAACCCGTTCATGTCGGCATGTGAGGACCTCCAGAGCCGCGTATATAAAATCTTAGAGTTAGAGGGTCTGTCTAGTTTACGGCAACGTTATCCAGATGGTTCCTACGCTGAAGAAACGCTCTATCTCATCGTTCGGTTCTTCGGTTGGTTAGCAGCCGTTAACCGCTATGGTCCGTATACTCAAGATTCGGTGATGGTGGAGCGTGCAACGTCTATACGCAGGGCATTTGCAACCTCGAAGCCGGGCCATCCCGTTGGCCCGTTCAACTTCTTCGCGGCCGAGCAGAAAGCGCTTGGTAAGATAGTTATGCATAACGTGGAAGGAGAGTACGGTCATGAGATGGACACGATTTCCTATTACGAATTCAGAGATATCGTGCAATCACACCATCGGATGCCACAAAGCCTGGCAGTCAAACAAACTATTGAGACATTGCGTGAGGCGAAGAGAGCAGAGGACATCGTCGGTCGGGAACGACTGGCGGAGGCTCAGAACCATCTTGTCGATCTGTTGAACTATCTGGAGGAACAGGAGGGCTTCAAACTTTTTAGAGGCGAACGGAAGAAGTGTGGAGTTTTGTATGAAGTTAAGTCTAGTCCTCTCTTGCAACTACGCGATTTAAAAGATGACGAATACACACCCAAACGACGAAGGTAAATCTACTTCGCACTTTGCACGAGGAGACGGTTAAGCTGGATTATCAGAATGGTGATGCTTAGATCGCGGCGTCAGCTCGCGGATACCAACTGATCCATTTGCCCCTTCGTCGAGCGTCCCCGCAGGCGGTGATAAGCTTTGCGATGAGTGGCCTTCCAGACGAGTCGCATGGTCACAGCGGCACCGTGGTGGGGGAACCAGCGACCCAGCGCATTGCCGGGCGCTTGCGAGATCCGACCCGTCGCGGCAAGCTGGTCGAACCAGCGGTGCTCGGCGTCGAAGTCGTGAGCATCAACACCGCGGAATCCGAATCCCAAGACATATAAGGCGTGGTCGCTAAAGCGTGGATCCACAAGGATCTTGGCCACGACGCGTGCACCGAGGCTAGGATCCTTGCTCCGCGAGCCCAGTGCGCGTAAAGCGGTGGTGAGGTCACGGGTCACTTCGGCGTCAATATAACGCCAATCCTTTTGCTCCCAACGCTGGAACGCGACGATCTTCAGCGCCAGATCCTGGCCCGTCAACGAAGTAGTGACTTGCTCTGATTCGCCGCTATCGATCAACTCCGGTGCACTCCCAAACCAGATTTCGGTGGCGCCGGCGATTACGGGGTGGTCGAGCATCGCCCGGCTCGAGTACCGAGCAGCCGGTCCACCGGTATTGGTTACGGCGTGAATGTCGGTCCGGTGCCCGAGACCAGGTACCCCGAGGTTTTTGAGGTTATTCATGCGCACGACGACATCGCTGTCGTCGACAAAACGAGAGAGCACCCGGGGCGAGCTCGGGTCCTGGAATAGTCCACGGGTTATCATCGGTGCGTTGCCGATGACTAGGACACGGGGTCCGGGCGGGGCTTGAGGCATCTGTGCTACCGGGCTCCGGTGGCTGCCTCGATTCGGGGGCTTCCTGCTGCCTCCCACGCGGCGCGTTCCACTTGCCACAGGTCCGCATAATCGACGTTTGCCCATTCCTCAAGCCACGGACCCCCACGCGTAAAATGGACCACGTGTGGAGCACCCTCCGGCGGTTTCTCGTTGTGCCCTTCCAGCCAGTTCCATTCAGTGGATAACGAGCCAATGCGATCGTCTGGCATCCATTCGAAGCGGTGCAGGAACTTACCTGTTTCCGTATTTGCAGTCTCGACTGTAAGGGCCTGCACAGACTCATCGGCACAGTTAAATACCATTAGGCTCGACCAATTCTTACGTGGGTAGCGGGTCTGGACTTGGCCGTCCATCTTGATGGTTTCGGGCGGCTCGTGGTTATGGTGAACACAGGTTACCGCTGCATGTGGATCGAGCTGATCGACGAGGCCAGCGATGTCCGACAACCAGAGGAAATCATTGTCACAGAACACCGCCCGGCTTCGGTATCCGTTTAGGGCCGGCACCAGGAAGCGGGAATAGGTGAACTCGGTCGAAGCCAACGGATCCAACTCGCGCCAATAAAAGCCACATTCTCGCAGGACGGACTGGTTGAGGGCGAGCACACGCAACGGAATGGTTGCGCGACGCGACAGTGAGAACGCACAGACGTCTGTCACGTACGGAACCTTGCTGTCGAATCCGATGTATACTTCGAGTGTTTCCTGCATAAATATCCCCTTGCTCGTCATTGTCTAAATGGCGTCGCCGCCGCCACCCCGTGAGAATCACTTATTTTTTCTCAGTGCCCTTGCGCCGCGTGGGCGGGAGCATACCATAGCCGGTAGACAATTCTTTATATATAAGAGTAGTGAGGGGCAAGCTTGCGACCCTACGCTGTCGTTCTTAATGTGCAGTTTGCTCTTTCTTCCAGCATCGGTCTGCTCATTCCGGCCTTCAGGGTGACAAAGCGCGCAGACAAATTCGGAGTTTGTTTACATTTAAAGAAGTAATGACCTGCGGCTTTCAACTGGAAAGCAGCGTCAGGGGTCGGCTCTAAACACCAAAGGAACAGGATGCTTGCAAAAGGGGGGAAATCCGAAGCTGCGTGTCATCTTGAACCTCAATGATCTAGCGACTCATCCTAGCCATTATTGGGCACGAGTCTATACTTCACTTATAGCTGGGGGTTGTCATTTAGTGGCTGGAAATATACGGAATGTATCCAGTGTCAACCACCTGGGAAGGGTGATTCCATCTTCGACCTTTCATTCTCAAACCAGGAAAAACGAATAAATCACATGTCCGCCGCTGTAAGCGAACTCAATTACCTGCGCAAAGCCCACCGCGTAACCCTCCCAATGGTGGTCGAGATCGATGGAAAAAACTACAAGGCCAAAGACTGGTCGATCGCAGGTATCGGTGTTGAGGGGCTAGACATGGATCTTG
>JASJAT010000005.1 GCA_030066885.1 Arenicellales bacterium
GGTACTGGAAACGCTTGTATCAATTTCAGCTTCATCTTCGTAGCTTTCGGCCGTGTCGAAGGTCTCACTGTCTGCTGGCTCCGAGTCCAATCCGCTATCCTGCTCTTCTAGTAATGGGTTCTCTTCCAGCGCTTGCTGGATTTCGGTTTTGAGGTCGATGGCCGACAGTTGCAGCAGCTTGATTGCCTGCTGCAATTGCGGAGTCATGGTGAGACGTTGCCCGAGCTTGAGCTCTAGTGATTGCTTCATTTTTTATTATCTGGGTAGAACAGCATAAATTGACCCCCGCTTTCTACATTTTAGCAAATCCTACAACCGGAAGTTCGATCCAAGATACACCTCCCTAACTTCTGGATGATGCAGGATTTCTTCGGGTGTGCCTGCAGTCAAGGCGCGGCCTTCGCTCAAGATATAAGCCCGGTCACAAATACCCAGGGTTTCGCGTACATTATGATCCGTGATTAAAACGCCAATTCCACTATCTCTAAGGTAGGCAATGATTTGCTGGATGTCCCCCACGGATATTGGATCGATTCCCGCAAACGGTTCGTCGAGTAGGATAAAGAAAGGCTGTAACGCCAGCGCACGTGCGATCTCGACCCTGCGCCGCTCACCTCCAGACAGGCTGATGCCTGTCGCATCCCTTTTGTGTTCGATGCCAAACTCTTCAAGTAATATATTTACTCGATGTAAACGCTCCGCCTTGGTCAGCGTGCCCTGTGCTTCCAGTATCGCCTCGATGTTGTGTTGTACTGATAATTTTCGGAACACCGAGGGCTCCTGTGGTAAATATCCGATACCCAGACGTGCACGCTCGTGCATAGGGAGTTGTGTAATACGCTGGTTTTCCAAGTAAATATCGCCGCTGTCGGGTCGAATGAGTCCGACGATCATATAAAAACATGTGGTTTTCCCCGCTCCATTGGGACCCAGCAAACCGACAACTTCTCCACTCTCTACATGAAGATCAACATGGTCCACTACTTTGAGGAGTTTGTATTGCTTGCAAAGGTCTTCTGACGATAACGTTGCCATTTTATTCAATGGTGGTCGATTTACCCGGTGTTATGACCACCTTTGCTCGACCAGGTGTGGTTGTTTTTTCATCTGTTCCCGCACCTTGTTTTTTGGTCTGGGTCGATGCTGATCCCTTGATAGACAGTTTATCCTTGTTGATGTCATAAACGATCATTTCACCTTTGGCTACATCCGTTCCTTGCTGCAAACTCGCGCTTTCGACCAGCGTCAAGGTGTTTTTGGTCTGGTCCAGAAGAATTTTTTTTCCTTTGCCAACAACGTCTTGTTCCTTGCCCTCCGGTCTTTGTTTGAAACTGGCTAGGTTTCCCCAAGCAGTTGCCGATTCCAGTTTATCGTCCTTGTACACCACGACGAGCTTGTCACCGGTTATACGTAAACTGCCTTGCTCGACAATTACATTACCTTTATACGTTCGAACTCCTGTACGAAAGTCATACTCTACCTCGTCGGCTTCCACGCTGGCAGGCTGATCCCGGTCTGAGTCCAACGCGAATGCAGCCTGCATAAAAACAACGAGTACATACAAAACTGCATTTTTTAAACCTGATTTCACCCTTGGTCTTTCCTTTGCTTATCGTCTAAATATATTCTCATTTTTTCCGTAGTCAGTACGGTTTTCCCAGAATCCTCGCTGCCACCGGCATTTTGAATAACCCTGACGTTTCCAGTCAACAGCACTTCATTTCCGTCAGATGATATCCAGCCCGATTCTGAATACGTATGACGCGGGGGCGCACCATCCTCATACTGAATGATATGAGGATTATCCAACAGGGCGGTGTCGTCGTCAGGATAGTGCACTAAGCGTTCGGCTTCCAGCACGTACCGGCGCACTCCTTTTTCATCCATACCTACTGCGGTAAAGTTTTCGATGTAATAATCAGGATCGTGCCTTTCGTTTCCGTCGAACTCTACCTGCTCCTTCTCGATTATACCGAACTGTAACCACATGCTTAGTAGGCCCAGCACACCAAACAAAATAATGAACGAGACTTTTTCAAGAATTTTCATATAGGTATTAGCAACCTTCTTAGTTAGAACATCCTTGCTGGTTGAAATCGTCCAGAACGGATTTGCAGATCTATACTAGACAACTCCAGCCCTCAGAAGGTCCAGCATGTTGAATGCCCCGTGCACCTGGTCCCGGTCGTCAACTACGAATAGCCCATTTATTGAGTTGGCTTGCATAATTTGTACTGCTTGGGCGGCCAGTGTATCTACGGGGACAGTGATAGGGTTGCTTGTCATCACCGTGTTTATGGGGCAGGTCTTGATGTCTACATCCTGGTTCAAGGTTCGGCGAAGATCCCCGTCTGTATATACGCCTATCAATTTGTTTTCGCCGTTTACGACGCCAGTCATACCTAGGCCTTTGCTGCTCATTTCAATTAATGCATCCCGTAACAAGTCTGTCTCGTTGACCAATGGGATGGTATCACCCTGATGCATAATATCATTCACGTAGAGCAACAGTCTCTTGCCCAACACACCGCCGGGGTGGGATCGGGCGAAGTCTTGCTCGGTGAAGCCACGGCTTTGCAATACGGCAACGGACAACGCGTCGCACATGGCAAGCGTGGCGGTGGTGCTCGCGGTAGGGGCCAGATTGTGCGGGCAAGCTTCTTTGTCGACGCTGGTCACTAAAGTTACCGTCGCCTGTTGTGACAGGGTTGAGTCAATATTTCCAACTAAGGCGATCAAATCAACTTCCATACGCTTTATTATCGGTAGGATTGTCAGAATCTCAGGTGTTTCACCAGAGTTCGAAATGGCAATCAAGAGATCCAAAGGCGTGATCATCCCTAAGTCACCGTGACTCGCTTCGCCGGGATGGACGAAAAACGAGGGAGTACCCGTACTCGCCAACGTCGACGCAAGCTTGCCAGCGATATGACCTGATTTGCCTATACCAACTACCACCACCCGGCCTTCGCAATTGAGGATGAGTTCGCAGGCGTGTACGAAATTTACGTCAATCCGTTCTGCAAGTTTACCGACTGCTTCGGATTCTGTCTGAACTACGGATCGACCGATCTCAATCAGAGACTTGGAGTCGGGTGAGGGATTCTGTATCACGAAGTATAATTCGATTCCATCAGTGCATTGCTGAAGTATTCTAGCGCCATGTTACTCGCAGTGCATTGCTACAGTACGCCAACCATATTGTTGCAGAGTTCACTAGGCACGCCTTGGCCACTTGCAGCGCTGTATCTAGGTTAAAATAACACAGTAGCCCCAAAAAACAACAAACTCACTGTAACCTGTGGACAATTTAATTGAAATGCGTCATGTCCAGTTTGCGTATGGGCAACGACGGATATATGACAATCTGAATGTGTCGATACCCCGTGGAAAGGTCAGCGTGATCATGGGCCCAAGCGGCTGTGGTAAGTCCACTCTGCTCAATTTTATCGGTGGGAGGGTTAAACCTGATGTCGGTGAGATTATCGTAGACGGTATTGATGTCGCCAAACTAAATCGGCAGCGCCTCTACAAACTCAGGAAAAGCATGGGGATGATGTTTCAAAATAGTGCGCTGCTGACCGATTTAAGCGTGTTCGAGAACGTTGCATTTCCTATAAGGGAACACACCGAACTAGACGAAAAACTCATCAGACATCTGGTTTTGTTTAAGTTACAAATGGTGGGCCTGCGTGGCGCCCGTGATCTTAAACCCGCAGAGTTGTCCGGGGGAATGGCTCGGAGAGTCGCTTTGGCCCGTGCCATTGCACTCGATCCAATGTTGGTGATGTACGACGAACCATTTACCGGGTTGGACCCGATTTCAAAGGGTGTAATCGTCAAATTGATCAGAGAGATTGGCGACGCCCTAGGCATGACGTCCTTGGTGGTGACGCACGACGTGGAAGAAGGTTTAAGCATAGCGGATCAGGTTTTTCTTCTTGGCGATGGTGAAGTTGTTGGCCAGGGTACTCGCGCGGAAATGCACGCTTCTGAATTCCCATACGTTAAACAATTTATCAACGGCGCACCGGATGGCCCCGTCGCATACCATTACCCAGCACCCGACTATCGAGCTGATCTTATGAATGGAGAAGATTCATGAAGGCGTTGCAGGGTTTGGGAGGCTGGACGCTGGATGGCGTACAAAGGTGGGGACGTGCCACACTCTTTCTAAGTCATGCGTTGATCGGTATACCCAAGATCATTGGCCGGTTCAACCTGGTGGTAAAGCAGATTTACGCAGTGGGTGTACTCACACTGGTCATCATCGTAGTGTCTGGATTATTTGTGGGGATGGTGCTCGGTTTGCAGGGGTACAACACCCTGGTGGATTTCGGGGCGGAGTCATCTTTAGGGCTGGTGGTGGCACTATCGCTTACTCGGGAATTAGGACCTGTTTTAACCGCCCTTCTGTTTGCGGGCCGCGCCGGGTCTGCTTTAACCGCAGAAATTGGTCTGATGAAAGCGACTGAACAGTTGGCCGCAATGGAGATGATGGCGGTGGATCCAATCGATCGGGTGGTGGCGCCCCGGTTTTTGGCGGGGTTTTTATCAATGCCGCTGCTTGCGGCGCTGTTTACGACGGTCGGGGTATGGGGTGGACATCTGGTGGGTGTTGGTGTGTTGGGTGTCGACTCCGGGCAGTATTGGTCGGCAATGCAAGACGGCGTGGATGTCTATGATGACGTATTAAACGGTGTTGTAAAAAGCGTAGTGTTTGGATTTGTGGTAACCTGGATTGCCGTTTTTGAGGGCTATGACGCAACGCCCACGTCGGAAGGTGTCAGCAGGGCTACTACGAGAACCGTTGTCAATGCCTCGCTCGCCGTTTTAGGTCTCGACTTTGTTTTAACTTCTCTTATGTTTGATTAAAAGCCATGAAAAGAAGCGCTGTAGAATTGTGGGTTGGGCTTTTCGTCGTTGCCGGTTTGGCATCGCTGGGTGTGCTTGCCTTCAAAGTCGGAAATTTGAGTAGTAGCGACATTCGTGACGCCTATAAGGTAACGGCCCGGTTTGACAATATCGGTGGCTTGTCCGTGAAGGCACCGGTGACACTGGCGGGAGTTCGTATCGGTCGCGTTTCAGATATTCGAATAGATAGCGAAGACTATCGAGCTATCGTCGAACTGAGTATACGGCCTGATTTTGACAATCTGCCCTTGGACACCAGCGCTGCTATACTGACCCAGGGTTTGTTAGGGGCACAATACGTTGGTGTGGAACCTGGTGGCGAGGAAGAGTATCTGAAAGACGGCGACGAGATCGAGTTAACGCAGTCTGCGGTAGTCCTGGAACAGATGCTTGGACAGTTCTTGTATGGCCAAGCAGGTGGATCTGAATAGATGCGGGGGATCGCTAGAGCATCGGCCCTAATCTTGGGTCTGGTTTGGAGCTTAGTGTATGCGGGGCAGTCACCTGATTTATTAGTCAAGGAGACCACGGACAAGGTTCTGCAAGAGCTCACCGTTAATCGTGAAATGCTTGAGGCTGATGTCAATCGACTTTACCAAATGGTCGATGACATTGTATTGCCTCATTTCGATTTTAATCGTATGTCCAAGCTTGTGTTGGGCAAACACTGGAAGAAAGCAACCGCGGATCAACGGCGGGAATTTGAACAAGAGTTTAAGTCGCTATTGGTGCGGACCTACGCGACGGCTCTGTTTGAATATACCGGCCAGGAAATAATTTACAAACCGTTCCACAACAAGCAAGGCGCAGATAGAGTGGTCGTGAAAACGGAAATAGTACCCAACGACGGACCCAACATACCTCTGTACTACTCTCTGAGTAAAGCAAAAGACGGTGCTTGGTTGGTCTACGATGTCAGTATCGATGGCATAAGCCTGGTTACCAACTACCGTACGACATACAGCCGGATAATAGAATCCAAAGGGATAGATAAACTCATCGTTTCGTTGATCGAGAAGCGCGAAGCGTTTATGGAGCGATAGAATTGCGACTCGAAGGTGATGCCGACAGTGGATATGATCTGAGTGGGAATTTAACCTATGAAACGGTCCCGAAATTATTCGGGCAGATCACTCTCGACTTCTCAAAATCGACAAGCCTGAGTCTCCGCAACGTCGAGCGTATAGACAGTGCGGGACTTGCCTTACTCATCGAGTGGAGTTGTTTAGCAAGAAAACAGAACAAGCAATTGGTACTGAAAGACTTACCCGCGTCGCTTAGATCAATGATAGATGTAGGCGGTTTAGAGGAAGTTCTTTCAGTATCTGCTCGTTGAGTTCTGGTCCCAACGCGTATACAAGTAAGTCCGTATATTGCACCAAGGCGACCGTGCTGTTGCATATTAAGACTCGAGTTAATGGATCTTGCGACGAGTACCGTTTGTTTTTGTAGTTGGCCTTCTCCTATCCTGGGCAATCAGCCGGGTTCTGATGCAATACATAGGGTTGGCGTAATCAAGTTGCGATCATGAAAAACGGTCTGGCAGTTACCATTGAAAACGTGCACAAACGATTCGGTGCGGTGCACGCTTTGAATGGAATTGATTTCACAATTCAGCAGGGAGAGTTCTTTGGCCTGCTCGGGCCGAATGGAGCCGGGAAATCTACTTTGATCAACGCATTGGCCGGATTAGTCGTTACTGATTCCGGCCATTTGTCGGTAATGGGTTTTGACGTGCGCACCCAGTATCGAGACGCAAGGAGCCGGTTGGGGGTGGTACCGCAAGAACTGGTCTACGACCCATTTTTCGAGGTACGAGAGACACTTCGTTTCCAGGCAGGTTACTTCGGTCTTGGCAGGGAGGTGGAACCTTGGATAGAAGAATTGCTGGACGAGTTGGATTTGGCCGACAAGGCTGAAACCAATATGCGATCTCTATCCGGTGGTATGAAGCGCAGGGTTTTAATCGGACAGGCGCTGGTGCATAAACCGCCGGTCGTGGTTCTGGATGAGCCCACCGCTGGGGTAGATGTGGAATTGCGCCGCCAACTCTGGTCACTCATTAAACGGTTGCACAGCGATGGTCATACCATAGTCTTGACCACCCACTACTTGGAAGAGGCAGAGGAACTATGTGACCGCATAGCGATTTTGAATCGCGGTGAGTTAGTGGCACTAGACACCAAAGAGGATCTTTTGGCCAGGGGTATATCAAGAACACTGCATATACATACCCGTGAACCCGCGCGTACTCTTCCCCCCAGTTTGGCCGACAAAGTGAAATGTATAACCGACGACTACATCGAACTAACCTTTAACCTGGGTAGAGAGGAAAGCTCTGTGATGCAGGTCTTGGATACAATCAGGGACGCGGGGGTTAACGTAATCGATATCAGAGTTGAAGAAGACGATTTGGAGGATGTGTTCGTGCAACTAACTCGAGAGGCGGATTGATGGCGGGGGTGCTGTGGTTGTTTTGGAAGGAGTTGGTGCGTTTCAGTAAGGTTGCTTTTCAAACCGTCATGGCACCTATCATTACTTCTTTGCTCTTCCTGGTTGTGTTTTCACACGTCCTGGAAGGCAGAGTCACTGTTTATGAAGGGGTTTCGTATACTGAGTTCCTGGTTCCCGGTTTAATCATGATGTCTGTTATACAGAATGGGTTCGCCAACAGTTCATCGAGTTTGATTCAATCCAAGATCACCGGCAATCTGGTGTTCGTTTTGATCACACCGATCTCCTACTTTGAATTTTTTGTCGCCTACGTAGCAGCATCCATCGTGCGTGGTTTAATGGTTGGCGCCGGGATCTTGCTGGTGGCACTGATATTGGTGGACGTCCCCGTTCATAGTCTCACCGTGATAGTCACGTTTGCGCTTTTAGCCAGTGCCATCTTGGGTGCATTGGGGATAATAGCTGCAATCTGGGCCGATCGATACGACCAGATGGCTGCGTTTCAGAATTTCATAATAATGCCTTTGTCCTTTCTTAGTGGGGTATTTTATTCGATTCATTCACTACCGTCTTTTTGGCAGACATTGTCCCAATTCAACCCATTTTTTTACATGATCGATGGGTTTCGTTATGGTTTCTTCGGCGTCTCCGATGTACCTATCACGACAAGTCTTTCGATATGCTTGATTGCCTTAACCCTGTTGTCGTCATTGACACTCGTGATTCTAAAATCAGGGTATAAGTTAAGGGCTTGATGTCCCAAGCTTTCAGACGGAAATTACCCTCACCAAAACGCCAAGATCGCAGAATTTGTTCTTTGCTACATAGCGTTTTTTTTCTTGACGTCCTTGCGCCGGCGAGAGAACAGAGTGCATATGACCAATGCTATCTAGTCGTCCTGCCTCAACGTTTGGAACTTGCATGGTTATTTGCTGGTCAATCCCTATTCTGTAACTGTAAAATAAGTATTGGTGAACAAAAATGGTGATGCCGGAAGACATAAAAGGTTGGATCGAGCAGGGCTTGGAAGACGCCAAGGTTGAAATCGACGGTGATGGACGCCACTTCAGCGCTGTGATTGTCAGTCCTGCTTTTGAGGGCAAAAGCTCGGTGCAGCAACATCAGCTGGTTTATGGTGTACTGGGCGACAAAATGAAATCAGATATACATGCGTTATCCATGCGAACACTCACTCCGACAGAGTGGGAAAAAGAGCGTCAAGGATAATCGATTCCTAATATGGAGAATAAGTTAGTAAGGTGAAATTATGAGTGACACACAGGAACGAATTAAGCAGACCGTTGAATCTAACGACGTCGTGTTGTTTATGAAGGGCACCCCGGATTTTCCTCAATGTGGTTTTTCAGGACGAGCGGTACAAATTTTGCGGGCGTGCGACACAGAGTTCTCAGCAGTGGATGTGTTAGCCGATGATGAAATTCGGCAAGGCATTAAGCAATACTCAAACTGGCCAACCATCCCGCAGCTCTACATCAAGGGGGAGTTTGTCGGTGGCAGCGACATCCTTCTTGAGATGTATGAGAAAGGTGAGTTGCAACAGAAACTGACCGCGTAAAACAAGCAATCATCCTAAGTTGGATGCAACAAAGGCTGCTTAAAGGCAGCCTTTTTTGATGATTTTGTCTTGATGCAAGGATAATATCGACATTTAACCCGCATATTGCACCAAGGCGGCCGTATGGGGCATATGAGTTTATGGATCACCAAGAGATCGACGTCATTGTGCTGAGTTACTCAAACTACCAGAGGCGTTTGATAGACAAAGCGAAGCAATCTAGTGAAACGCACCCTGGATTGCCGCGTCCCCCGGATCAAGTCCGGGGTTCTCGCGATAACTTACACGGGTTAATCTCGACCCGTCTCGAATATGGATAAGCTGATAGTCACCGGTGGATCATCTTTGAACGGAGAGATTCGGATCTCTGGCGCAAAGAACGCTGCGTTGCCGGTCTTAATCGCCTCGTTATTAACCGAAGAGCCGATTCAGATCAGCAACATTCCACACCTGCACGATATAACCACAACCCTGGGGTTATTGGGTCAATTGGGGGTCGTCGTTCAGGTGGACGAGAAAATGACGGTGGAAGCGGATGCCGGGCAGGTCACTCAGGTAAGGGCACCGTATGAGTTAGTCAAAACCATGCGTGCTTCTATATTGGTACTGGGACCGCTACTGGCACGCTTCGGCGAGGCGGAAGTTTCTTTGCCTGGCGGTTGCGCGATAGGCTCACGCCCGGTGAACTTGCATATCAAGGGACTGCAGGAAATGGGCGCGCAGATTACCGTCGTGGAGGGTTATATCAAGGCGAAATCACATCGACTGCGTGGGGCCCGTATTTTCATGGATTCAATCTCTGTAACCGGGACAGAGAATTTGATGATGGCAGCTACGTTGGCTGAAGGGACGACGGTTATTGAGAACGCCGCCAGGGAGCCCGAAGTCGTGGATCTGGCTAATTGTCTGAACGCCATGGGGAGCAAAATAACGGGTGCGGGAACCGGCAAGATTGTGATTGAAGGGGTAGAGCGGCTACACAGTGCCCGTCATCGAATCATCCCAGACCGGATAGAGACAGGTACCTACCTCGTTGCGGGAGCCATTACAGGGGGCAAGGTCAAATTACGAAACGTCGCGCCTCATTTGGTTGAGTCGATATTAGAAAAGTTGCACGAATCCGGTGCACGCATAGAAATCGGAGACGACTGGATATGTTTGGATATGGCGGGGCGGCGCCCCCGCGCGGTAAATATCCGCACTTCTCCATATCCAGGTTTCCCAACCGATATGCAGGCACAGTTCGTTACTTTGAATACAACGGCGCAAGGAACCGGTGCCATTACAGAAACCGTTTTTGAAAACCGATTCATGCACGTGCAGGAACTGCAACGCATGGGTGCAGACATCGTACTCCAAGGCAACACTGCTGTAGTTCACGGAGTCAAAAAGCTACAAGGTGCGCCGGTCATGGCCACGGACCTTCGTGCCTCTGCGTGCTTGGCACTTGCTGGATTGGTAGCCGAACAGGATACGGTGATCGATCGCATCTATCACATTGACCGCGGTTACGAATGTATAGAAGAGAAACTGGCCCAACTGGGAGCGCATATACGCCGCGTACCAGGACACGTCTACAACGCTATGGTAGACCCCATGCAAGCAGCAGTGTGAGCATTGATGGCTGTTGCCGACCTGGAAATTAAAAGGATAAGCAGTACCGACCCTAATTTTGATTCGGAGCTTGACGCGTTATTGAATCGAGCTCACGGTGTCGATCAGGACGTGCATGCAGTAGTGGTCGATATCATTGAAAGAATCCGCCTGCAAGGTGACCAGGCGTTGGTGCAATTGACCCGAGACCTTGACCGCCTCGACGTTCGCAGTGCTGCAGAATTAAAGGCTCCCGCCGGCGAGTCCGGACGGGTGCTGGCAAGGATTAATCCTAAGTTGCGCCAGGCTTTGGAAAATGCAGCGGATAGAATTCGAACCTACCACCAACGGCAGCAACTCCAATCCTGGGAGTACGTAGAGCAGGACGGCACTCGGCTGGGACAAAAAGTCACTGCATTGGATCGAGTCGGAATCTATGTGCCCGGAGGTAAAGCGGCTTATCCGTCATCCGTGTTAATGAACGCGATTCCAGCGAGGATAGCGGGGGTCAAAGAGATCATAATGACGGTTCCCACACCTGGCGGTGAAGTAAACGACGGTGTTCTGGCCGCGGCGGCGGTGGCTAAAGTCGATCAGATTTTCTACGTTGGTGGTGCGCAGGCGATTGCAGCCCTGGCCTATGGCACCGATACGATCCCTCGAGTGGACAAGATCGTTGGCCCTGGGAACACCTACGTCGCTACTGCCAAGAAACTGGTATTCGGTCAGGTTGGTATCGACATGTTCGCCGGCCCTTCTGAGGTCGTGGTCTGCTGTGATGCCTCCGTAGACCCGGAGTGGATTGCTATGGATTTGTGTGCGCAAGCGGAACACGATGAACTCGCCCAAGCAATCGTGATCAGTACGGATGGCGCCATGCTCGATCGCGTGGGTATGGCCTTAAACGATTTGGTACCCACATTGGAGCGAGCAGATATCGTCAAAACCGCTCTGCAAGGACAGGGTGGTCTGATTCAGGTTAAAGACATGCAAGAAACAGTGCAGGTAATCAACCGCATTGCACCAGAACACCTGCAGCTTATGGTAGACAACCCACGCCCAATGGTGGATTCGGTCCGGCACGCCGGCGCGATCTTCATCGGACCCTACAGTGCAGAAGCGTTGGGAGACTATTGTGTGGGGCCGAATCATGTCTTGCCCACATCCGGGACCGCACGCTTCAGTTCAGCGCTAGGTGTATACGATTTCCAGAAGCGAACGAGCCTAATCGAATGTTCTCAACCGGGCGCTAGTGAACTGGCAGGCACTGCCTCTACCCTCGCGCGTGCGGAATCGCTGACTGCACACGCACGTTCTGCGGAATACCGAATGAAACAAAACCATTAAAACCGGAAACCACCTGTTATCGCCTGTCGCTCCAGATAAATCCCGCACACCCAGCTATCTGTTTTTACTTCTTCTGGTTGATTTATCAAGCGAGATCAATAGCGTCCTGTCGTATTCACCATAATTTTAGTGACTCACTGAGCGTGGTACTGGAATACTATCAACGTGTCTATTGAGCTTGATCATTTCTTCATCTTGACAACCCCGGGAGCTCCACAAGCTGAGTTGTTGTCTGAAATTGGATTGACTGAAGGGAGCCCGAATGACCATCCAGGGCAGGGCACGGCGAATCGTCGATTTTTCTTCTCGAATTCCATGCTCGAACTTATTTACATTCGCGACGCTGCTGAAGCGGCGAGCGGTCCTGGCAGTCAATTGCGTTTTGTTGAGCGGGCAAACGATGTTAATGCATCCCCTTTTGGATTGGTCTTTAAGGCAATTCCAGGCTCAGCCGGCGCAATCTTTCCTGGGTGGCGATACTATCCGGATTACCTTGAAACCGGTCGTTATCTTTATATTGGTCAGAACTCCGATATATTGGAAGAACCACTTTGCGTTTGCATAACGTTTGATCTGCCTTTGTCTACAAATCAGCCCCTACAGGTGGAACCATATACGATGGTAACTGAGCTACGGATTGGCATTCCGGTCCTTCGACCATCTTCCGTGTTGGAAACGATAACCCAAAGCGAACGCGTCTCGCTGCAATTGGGCGAGCCACATCGCTTAGAAGTAGTATTCAACGAAGAACAAGAGGGTCAGTTCAAAGACTTCAGGTCAGGATTACCGTTGATCATGCGTTGGTAAGCAAAGCATATAGCCCAGGCCTTACTCTCTGCAGAATTTACCTAAGCCTCAATCCGTGAGATCTAAATCGGTTATAAATCTCAGTCGGTTCTTAATAGTTATTTGAGAAAATCTCTATAATAGATTGAAAAAACTGGATAAATATATTGATCTTTGGCGAGAGATGGCTAGAATAGCGCCGTCTTAATCTCCAAAACGGAGGTCATTGTGGCCCCGACACTCAGGAAAGCCATTGCGTCCCTGCTGGGACTTTTTCTTTTGGTACTGTTTGGTTGTACTGAAAGCACTCCCCCCACTTCGAACGCCAAGTCCTCACCGGAGGCAGCACCACCCGCCGTTGAAGAGAACACAACACCACCGACCGAGGAGATTGCTGCAGTACAGGACGAGCACTCTGACATACTGGTTGCACGTGTAACGCAGAAGTTGACCGGTGATCTGGATGAGATCCGTAAACGCCGTGCCATTCGTGCTCTCGTCACTTACAGTCGGACCAACTTCTTTCTCGATGGGTCTCAAATGCGTGGGGCCAGCTATGAGTTGTTGCGTGAGTACGAGAAGCAGCTCAACGCCGGCATTAAAAATCCGGCCAAGAAACTGATTATGGTTTTTGTTCCCGTGCCTTTCGACCAATTGCTACCAGCACTCGCGGAAGGACGTGGAGACATCGCAGTAGCCGGTCTGACCATCACGCCGGAACGCCAAGAGCTGGTGGACTTCTCTGTCCCAATCGCTAAGAACGTGCGCGAAGTTGTGGTGACGCACAAGTCCATCGAGGGTATTGGATCACCAGAGGATCTCTCAGGACGAGAAGTCTACGTGCGCCCCGGCAGCAGCTACGTCGACCACCTGCAGGCACTGAACACTCGCTTTGCTGAAGAAGGACGTGCCGGCATCGATGTTGCTGAAGGTGACCCCGACCTCACCACGGAAGACATCCTACAGCTGGTCAATGCCGGAGTCCTCAAGGTGACCGTTGCTGACGAACACATAGCCCGGGCCTGGGCTCAGGTTCTCCCTGACATGGTGATTCACGACGTTGCCATTCACGAGGGCGGTAACCTTGGGTGGGCGATTCGCAAGGATAGCCCTCAGTTGAAAGAGAGTATCGACAAATTTGTTGCATCCAATCGGAAGGGCACGTTGCTGGGGAACATTTTGTTCAAGCGATATTTCGAAAACACCAAATGGATATCGAATCCCACTGGTAGCGATGGAAAGAGCCGACTGGACCAAATGGCCGACCTGTTCCAAAAGTACGGCACCCAATACAGTTTTGATTGGTTGGCGCTGGCGGCACAGGGTTATCAGGAGTCTGGTCTTGACCAAAGCAAACGCAGCTCTGCCGGTGCTGTGGGTGTGATGCAACTGCTCCCGTCTACCGCGGCCGATAAGAATGTCGGTATTCGAGATATCTCAAAGCTGGACAACAATATCCATGCCGGAGCAAAGTACCTCGACTTCCTGCGCAATCGATACTTCAAAGACTCATCGATCGCGGCCGAGGCTCAGGTGGATTTCGCTTTGGCTGCCTACAACGCCGGACCGGCACGGGTGGTGGAGTTACGAACTAAAGCCGGGGATCGCGGACTCGATCCCAATCGCTGGTTTGGTCATGTCGAGCACATCGCTGCGGAGGTCATCGGGCGAGAGACCGTTGAGTATGTGGCCAATATCAATAAATACTATGTAGCCTACAAGCTGATGTTGGAACGGCAGACTAACAGGCACGAACAGCTGCGACAGATTTCAGATGCCACACGATACTGATTCTATCTCGACGGGCCTTAAGATATAAGTTATGTCCTAACGGCTCGATATGACCTATTGTCGCGTCAATAAGAAAGTTGGATAAGATTCTATGCGCTTTGACGGGACCTGTTAAAAGCGAAGGCTAATCAGCCGGTAGCACTTGAATCGTTACGGCAGGAACAAGCCGCGCTAGATTACTTGGTTCGACTAGGCTCCGTTATCCACTCACGCATGCCGATGCATTACTGGCCTCCGCAGCTGTGCCGACCGTGTTCAAGGCGGTACACGTTGGAGACGATCTTTACTGGGATGGACTGTTTTCACAAAACCCACCGGTCCACCAGCTGTTTGAGACCGAACCGGAGAAGCGCCCAGACGAAATATGGGTGATCATGATCAATCCACTGGAAATGGACGAAGAGCCTACCACGACAGCTGAGATTACAGACCGTCGCAATACTTTGGCGGGTAATATTTCTTTGTATCAGGAGATCAGCTTTATTAGGCGTGTAAATCGGTGGATAGAGGAGGGGTATTTTCGACCGGAAAAGGTAGGCGAACTAAAACCGATCGAGATACGCATGGTCAGGATGAGCAAGTCGGTCAGTGACAACCTGACGTATTCGACGAAGCTTAGTCGAGATCCGTATTTTATCGAGAAACTTCTACAGGAAGGACAAATCCAGGCTCGTGAATTCTTGCGAGCGCTGAGTGGAGAGGAGTACGCGGCCAGTAGTATATAGTTCTACGGCTGGAGCAAACGGATTAATTGTTTAAAGTCTTAAGATAGCCGATGAGCTCGGCGCGCTCCTGGTCATTGGTAATGCCGACGAGTGACTTTTTCGTGCCGGGCAAAAATCCATCCGGATCTTTAAGGTATTGATCGAGGTCCTGCTCACTCCACATGCCGCTCGCATTAGCCAGGGCTGCGGAGTACCCGTACCATTGATGGCGAGCCTTGTCCGCCCCAACAATGCCCCATAGGGTAGGCGCTACCCTGAATGGCCCGTTTTGCTCGATACTGTGGCACACGACGCAATCCCGGGCCGGTGTAACATATCCTGCCGGCACAGCTACGTAACGGTTGCCATTGTCAATGTCGATGGAGTTGGACACCACTTGTTCGCCGCAACCCAGCAGAAGACCGAACACCAACGGAATGGCTTTCTTCAGCATGGTGTTGACCTCGTTATCAATCACGCGGACGTCCGTCGACCCTGCAGGAATGCCCGTCGCTGCGGATTCCCCAGCACATCGCGACCGGTTTCAGATGTTGGCGATGTGAGCAGTGCCTTCAAGCGCTGGCGTGCTTCGATGCGTGCCAGTGATTGAGTCTTGAATTCGAACATGGGCGAGTGCAGCGATAGGAACCAATAGGCTCCGATAACTTCATCGCCGCCATAAGAGAATTGCCAACTACCCGAGGGTAGGGTGATACTGCTCTTCTCACCCATGCGTCGCCAATCCACGGTTTCTATCTCTGCGGGCAGGACAAGGAAATTCATGAACCAGGGAGTGATAAGCACACCTTGCCACGTGGCGCCCTTTTGTTCGAAATCCACCGGCTCCACCGATAGCGCCTGATTATAGATGGGTAAATCCCGCATACTGCTGTCACCGATCTCACGAAAACGCTGAACCAAGGGAACGATACGCTGCGCCGGGCCCTTGGCGTTTGCCGCTGACCGATCAACTACGCTCTCAGGCATGGAGTTGACCATTGGTCTCGCCTTTGACGGAGATGGTTGTTTCGAAGGCCATACCGTGACGTGCCAGCTCCGCCCGCACCCGATCTACCACCTGATCGAGTTTGGTGCGTAAAGTTGGGGACAGCTCCGTGCCCAATCCTAGGTCCTCCGGCACGACACCAAAAAGGGTAATTGATCGAGGCCCGCGCCCAAGCAGTTTGAGCGTGGCCAAGACTTCGGAAAGCCCAAGCTGGTGTGGTGACATTAGGGTTCGAAAATAGGCTGGAACCTCCTCGTCGGTGAGAGTAACGATAGTCCCTGGCGCGGCTTCGCTGTTGATCGCATCGCAAACGATTAACCGATCATACTCGGTGAGGATGTGAAGCAGGTCCATCCCGGCTGTGCCACCGTCCAGAAGATCGACGCCAGGCGGTAGGCGGTAGCGGTGTTCAATCGTTTCGACTATCCGAACGCCGACACCTTCATCCCGCATGAGGATGTTGCCGATGCCCAGGATCAGTGTGCGCATGGTTTTGATCAACGCGCCCCAATTGCTGGAATCGCTTTGACCTCAACGATGGGTCGACGCTTGGTGTCAACCATGTGTATCGCGCAGGCCAGACACGGATCGAACGAATGCACTGTGCGCAGTACCTCCAAAGGAAGCTCGGGATCGGCCACCGGGTTGTCCAGTAGGGACGCTTCGTAGGGTCCAATCCGGTCCTCATCATCCCTCGGCCCGGCGTTCCAGGTTGTCGGCACGACTGCCTGGTAGTTGGAGATCTTGCCGTTGTCAATGACCACCCAGTGCGACAACGTGCCGCGCGGTGCTTCGTGGAACCCAACACCGCGGACCTCTCCCTCGGGGAATGTCGGTCGGTTGTAGGTGTCGAAGTCACCTTTGGCGATGTTGTCCATAAGCAGCTGCCACTGGTTCTGTAGTGACTCGTAAAGCACTGCGGCCCGGACTGCGCGTGCAGCAGTACGTCCGATCGTCGAGTGCAGTGCTGCTAGCGGTATCTCGCTACCGGCAATCTTGCTGGCGATTTCAATGAGACGGGTCAGGTGCCGTTTGGTCGGTTCATGACCCGCGGCATACATGCCCAGGATATTGGCCAATGGTCCGACCTGAGCACGCTGGTCGTAGAAGGTCGGTGCCTTCACCCAGCTGTATTTCCCGTCGTCCTCAAATTCAGTGTATTGGGGATGGGTCTGTCCTTCATACGGGTGGCGGGCCTGATCGCCGCCCTGGTATTCATACCACGCGTGTTTGACGCTTTCCTTCACACCATCATGAAAATAATTGTCGTCATAACTGCTGATGGGTTTGAAGCCGGCCACGTCACCGTCTGCGATATAGCCACCTGGCAGTTCAAACTGCGTTCCTTTACTGTCCAAAGGCATGTCGGGCACCGACAAATAGTTGGTGATTCCCTTGCCGTACTGGGTCCAGTCAGCATACATCGCACCCACCGCACCCACATCGGGAATCAGTGCCTCGTTGATGAATTCGCCCAGCTTATCGATTTCACTCTTGATCGCATACAGGCGCTCTAGGGTCAGCGTCGACTGACTTTCCGGGTTGATCGGATTGGCTACACCACCCACGGCGAGATTCTGGATATGAGGGGTTTTCGAACCGAGTATGGTCACGATCTTATTGGCAGCGCGCTGATACTCCAGTGCTTGCAGGTAATGCACTGCGGCCAGAAGGTTTACTTCCGGCGGCAATTTCATCGCTGGATGACCCCAGTATCCACTGGCGAACACGCCCAGTTGGCCCGAGCCGACAAAGGACGCCAGTTTTTCCTTGATCTTTCGAATCTGTTGCACCCCGTTGTGGGGATAGTCCGACAAGCTCTGACCCAAGTCGGAAGTAGCAGCGGGATCCGCTTCCAGCGCGGAGACGATGTCTACCCAGTCGAGGGCGGACAGGTGGTAAAAATGGACAATGTGGTCGTGAATGCCGTGCGCCGCCATGATCATGTTGCGGATGTACTGCGCGTTGAGAGGAACCTCCATATCCAGGGCGTTCTCTACCGCCCGCACCGATGTGATGGCATGGACGGTAGTGCAAACCCCGCAGATTCGCTGGGCGAAGACCCAAGCATCGCGTGGATCTCGCCCCTGCAGAATAATTTCGATACCGCGCCACATCTGTCCAGAAGACCAGGCGTTGGTTACTTTGCCGTTTTCCACTTCGCAATCGATGCGCAAGTGGCCTTCAATGCGGGTGATGGGATCTATGGTTATTCGAGTCACATCTGCCTCCTAATGGCTCTGGACGGGTCTTACACCGTGTAAAACTGGCAGTTTCTTGATGAATACCAGGTAGAGCAGGATTTCCAGCGAGATTACCCCGATGGTCACCATCAACTCGGGTACGGAAGGAAAGTAGGTCCACCCGTTGCCAGGGTTGTACGCGACCAGGTAGGCGTCGAGTCGATAAAGTGATCCGGCCAAGAGCAACAGTATCGACGCCAGAAACATAAGCCGTTGATTAGTGCGCGTGCTTCTAAGGCCGAGAATCACTGTTGCACCCAGGAACATCAGGTTTTCAAGCCAGAACATAAAGCCGTTCAAATCTCCCGCAAACATTAAGCCCGTATGCCCACGATAGGCAATGTCCAGGAACCGCAGCACGAGAAAACCGCCAAGCAGCCATGCCACCAGGGGAGACAATCTGCCCAAGATCCGTTGCTCCGAAGGTAGGGCAAACGCGTTGGTGACCACGGTCGCTTCCAGTATCACTACCCCATAGCCCATGGCTAACGCGGTAACCAAAAACAGTAGCGGCAGCCAGATGGTGTACCAAAGTGGTGACAGCTGAGACCCCATCACCAGTAATAAAGATCCCAGCGACGACTGATGCATGGTGGGCAGTAGTACGCCTAACGCGATAAAGACGAACATGTATTTTTTCAACTTGTCGCGTACCGCGGTTAGGCCAAAGCGCTCCAGAAATGCCGGTGAAAATTCAATCCAAAGTACTGCGATGTAGGCCATGACGCACAGCGCCACTTCGAACATGACGGAGTTAGGTTGTGCAAACCACGGCAGCAGTAGATTGTAAGTCTGCCAATAGCGGCCAAGATCGATCACCACTGCGAGTCCGGCCAGGGTGTAGCCGAACAGACCCCCCAGTAACGCTGGTCGCATCAGTGGATGATATACGCCGCGGTTAAAAATATAGACTAGAAGGGCCATGGCGAAGCCGCCGCAACCCAGGGCAGTGCCGATAATCACGTCTACTGCGATCCATATGCCCCAGGGGTAACCCCCGCTCATGTGGGTCACGTCGCCCAGTCCGAAGATGAACCGTCTGGCAATAAAGAACCCGCCAATCAAAGCAAATATCAGCAGTACAAGAAACGGCTTGGTGAGCAATTTACCGCCTAGCGGGCTGTGGGATGCGTGGGCCATTGCTCAGTCCTCGTCGTCCGAATCCTGTCGAGTGCTGCGCTTGGCGAAGTACATAAGCCCTGCCAACAAAGCCAGGGGAGCGATCATGCCTTTGTATAGCGTGTGTTGCATACCTTCCGCGATAGAAGCGAAAGATGCCGCTTGCACCTCGGGCAATCCCAGCTTTTCATGAGGAACGCCAGTCAAGTAGCGTACCTGGGTACCACCCGACTCAGTGACGCCATAGACGTATGGCTCATACTCGGGCAATGGCGCTTCATGCGGAGGATATTTGTCGTCGCCCAGCTTGCCGCGGGGAAAAACGTAAGGTTCTCCGGGTTTAGCGGCGAGGCGTTGTTCCGCTTCCTTTTGCAGTTCCTCTACTAAGCCGAACAGCGAAGCGCCGGTGGGACAGACATCACAGCAGGCCGGTAGACGGCCCTCCTTCTGCAGATGGATGCAAAACTGACACTTGGTGATCTGTCCGAAGGGATCGTGAAATTCGTATTGCGGCACCCCGAAGGGGCAGCCGTAGACGCAGTAACGGCACCCGATACATGCATCGCGGTCGTGCGTTACCACGCCGGTGTCCGGGTCCTTGATCATCGCACTGACCGGGCACACCGACACGCAGGATGGATCTACACAATGCAGGCAGTGACGCTTAACAAAGGCGTAGCCGTTTTCCACTTCGTCTTTGTGTTCTTTGGTCCCGTCGGCGTAGACCTGGATGACGTTTAGCGTGCGGCCGGACAGATCTTCCGCGGTGTCCCAGGTATCCTGGTTCCAATCCGAGAATTTCGCCGGCTGTTCGACCGGCATGTCGTTAGCTTCCTTGCAGGCGTCGACGCAGGCGCGGCAGCCGATGCACATCGTGGAGTCGTACAGCATGCCGATGGCATTCGGAGGCAGCGGAAGTTCTTCGCGCCGGGGAAATGCTCCCGCCCCGCTGGATGCGACAGCTGCTGCGGCTCCACCGGCGGCGCGCTTAAGAAATGTTCGTCTATGCTTGTCCACGACGTCCGTTCAATCCGAATGTTCCGTATTATCCGATTCATCCACTCGTCCCGGCATCTTGCGCATGGCGACCGCAGCAGCACCGAGCGCTGCGCCCCCAATCGCGGCGGCAATCGCGGCTGCACCGGGACTGATGCCTCCTCCTTTGGGTGCATCTACCGCCGGGAAGGCAGTCGGGGGGGCATAGGTCTTGACGTCGGCCAGGGCGTGGATCGGCTTGTTGAACGCACTTTCTTTCATGGTGCAACCGAAACATGGATGGCCGGTGCCGATGGGCCAGGCACCAAAACCGACGTCACCGAAACCAATGGCCGGACAGTTGGCGTAGGTTTCGGGTCCCTTGCAGCCGAGCTTGTATAAACAGAAGCCCTGTCGGTGGCCGTAGTCACCGAATTCCAGTGCAAACCGGCCGGCGTCGAAATGGGGCCTTCGCTCACAGTTCTCGTGGATCAGTCTGCCGTAGGCGAACTTGGGCCGGTTCTCCTGATCCAGTTCGGGCGGTTTGTTGAAAGTCAGTAGGTACAGCACCGTGGATATAAAGTTATAAGGGTTGGGCGGACAACCAGGGATATTAATCACGGTCTTGCCGTTCAGGACTTCGTGCGTGGCTTTGGCCTCGGTTGGATTCGGATGAGCCGATTGAATGCCGCCCCAGGCAGCACAAGATCCGATGGCGATGATGGCGGCAGCACCTTCGGCTGCTTCCTGTACGTGTTCGACGTGCGGTTTGTCGCCGATCTTGCAATAGATGCCGCCGTCTTTGGTGGGGGTGGCACCCTCCGTTACCAGGACATACTTGCCATGGAACTCTTCCATGATTTTGTGCTTGTGGGCCTCCGCCTGCTTACCGGCACCCACGCACAGGGTCTCGTGGTAATCCAGCGAAATGGTATCGAGGATTAAAGACTCAAGGGTTGGATGATAGGAACGCAGCAGGGATTCGGTACAGCCTGTACATTCCTGGCCATGCAGCCAAATCACTGGCGGCCGCTGGGATGCGGTTGCAGCCTGGGCCATCTGCACGCCAGCCACCGTGGGCAGTCCCATGGTGGCGGCGATGCCGGTGCAATATTTTAAAAATTCCCGGCGCGTCAGGCCGCCCAGCCCGCCTTCATAAGAGTCGAGTTCGGTCTTGGCAAGTCGATTGAACAGGAGATCGGTGTCGCTGACCGCTGTCATTGTTTTTACCTCGCGGTTGGATCCCGATGGTGCATTTAAGCAGGCTTGGCTGGTTAAACTTTGATTAATGTCAAGTTTTTTGAGTTTGAGACAGTGAGCCAGAGCTTGATTCCGCTGACCGGTGCAGCGCTTTTGGGTTTTTTGCACGCTGGGCCCCCAAGCTTGTTGTTGTCCGTTGCCGATGGTTGCAACAAAACGGCGCCAGGCCATAAGATGGACGGTGGTTACCCCCGGGGCAGTGAATTGACTGCGATAGATGACGATAAAGCGACAATCAACAACGAGCACGAGTTGCAGCTCAAACTATTGCGAGCCATCGAGAGCGGCGTGGCGCAGCAGGCAACCAAGAAAGACTTGGCTGCGCTAGTGGAACAACTGTCAGAGTATACCAACGTGCATTTTCTTTCGGAGCAGTTGTTGATGCGCATGTACGAGTATCCCGCTTACCAGGAGCACAAGCAGCACCACGACGAATTGGTCACTCAGATCAAGGCCCTGCAACAAAGGCTCGGTAGCGGCAATGGGGACGAGACGGCGTCGCTGGTTGCTACCCTGCGCGACTGGCTGACTGGTCACATTGAACGGGATGATGCCGCTTTTACTCGCTATCTGGAACAGCACATACAAAGTAACAGCTGATCTTTCTACATCTGCCTGTCTGAATTGGTTCGCTTCTTTGAGGATATGAAAGAGAGATTCATTCTTAACGCTGGAGTTGGGACATGAAACCTGTCTCTACGTTTGATAGCAAAAAGATGCGGGTGCGTGAAGAAATACAGGCTCTAGATGCCTATCGGGTTGTTGAGAGTGAAGGCCTGATAAAGCTTGACGCCATGGAAAACCCTTACAGTTGGCCCAAATCCATGCAAGATGAATGGCTGGAGCACCTGCGTGGTCTGCCGTTGAACCGTTATCCAGATCCTAACGGTCAAAGGCTGAAACAGACTCTGCGTGACAAATTCGACATTGGGCACGAGATGGAGATCCTGTTGGGCAATGGTTCTGATGAATTGATCCAAATCGTACAGATGTGTATGAGCACATCGGGCAGCGTTATGTTGTCACCTTCTCCTTCATTTGTGATGTACGAAATGGCAGCCAAGTTCGTGGGTGCAAAGTTCATCGGGGTTCCGCTGGAGTCAGATTTCTCGGTTGATTTGAGCGCTATGCGGGCTGCAATTAAAAGGTACGATCCTGCCGCAATTTTCCTGGCTTATCCCAATAATCCTACGGGTAACTTGTTTGACCGCGCTGCCGTGGATGAAATTGTTCGCACGAGCCGCGGTCTGGTCGTTGTGGATGAGGCCTACCACATTTTTGCAAACTCTAGTTACTACGATCAGCTAGGTTTACACGACAATCTGGTCGTCATGCGTACATTGTCAAAACTGGGTTTGGCGGGGCTACGGCTTGGATTCCTGGTGGGGCCCAAGACCTGGTTGAGCGAATTTGAAAAAGTTCGAATGCCTTACAACATTGGCGTTTTAACTCAAGCCACTGCCGAGTTCGCCCTACAGAGATTGGATGTCTTCGAGCAACAGGCGGCACAAATCGTAGCTGAACGAGAGCGTCTCTTTACGGTTTTAGCCAACACAACCGACATCACGCCATATCCAAGTCAAACTAATTTTATTTTGTTTCGCAGTGACCGTTTACCAGCGACTGAATTATTCGATCGACTCATTGAACAAGGGGTATTGATCAAGAATTGCCATCAATCAGACCCGGCTTTAGAACAATGTCTGCGGGTATCAATCGGCACAGAAGGCGACAACAACGCGTTTTTAGCCGCCTTAGAAAAATGTCTTGCTTAAACCGGGGACAGTGTTACAGCGCAGGGTGTGCCCGTACAAAAACAATTTCTCTCACTAAGCCGCAAAGCCCGCCAAGAAAACAGTATGTGTCACAAAAGAAATGCTTTGCGAACTCGGCGTCTTAGCGAGAGTTTTCTTATTGCTTAGCAGCGAAGGCTCGTCAGGAATATTTGGTACAAACGCAGGCTAACTCCGTGAAATAGTTGTTTTTGCAAGCTGCTAGGCACTAGCTACTCGCTACTGTTCAGTTGCTCGCCATACCAAAATCCAGTTCACGAAGAGTGCCCATGAGCTGGTGCTGCTGTTCTTCGGCAAGCTGCACTAGGGGCGGACGCACCCGAAGCCAATCAGATTCGCCGTAAAAATCGGCGACGATTGTTTTAAGCGCTGGAATCATGGGGTAGGCCTGGATCGTCTTACGTATCTGCGATATTTTTTCCTGCAATTCGTCGGCATCCGTCTCCTCCCAATGATCGAATACCCTGCGTATACCTGCTGGATTGATATTACCCGTGGCAGTGATACACCCTGCGGCGCCGTGTCTTAGACCATCCAGCAGAAACAACTCGGATCCTGGAAAAACCGACAATTGAGGAAACTGTTTGAGAATCTCAGTGGTGTATTGCCAATCACCACCGCTGTCTTTTATCCCTACTACTATGGTCGGATAGTCCTTGACTAAGCGCTCGATGAGCTTCAGTGAGATCGCAACCTGGGACACCGGTGGAATGTGATAAAGATATATGCGCAGTCTCGCGTCACCGACTTGATCTATGACGTGTGAATAAGACGCAAACAAGCCTTCGTCACTAACGCCCTTGTAATAAAACGGAGGTAGCATCAATACGCCGCCGCAGCCATGATTGGTAGCGTGTTGGGTTAGGCGCACACTGTCTGCTAAAGCACAAACACCAGTACCGGGTAACAACTGTTCAACTGCAATATCGTTATCAATCAAGGTATCCAGCAATGCCATCCTCTCCTCGACGGATAGAGAGTTGGCCTCACCAGTAGTTCCGAAGATCGCCAATCCGTGTACTCCCTGTCGCACCAGCCACTTGCAGTGGTGGACGAAAGCTTCTGTGTTCGGACGTTGGTCCACAAGGAAAGGCGTCAACGCAGGAACCAGTACGCCGCTAAACGTATTGTTGTTCATAATTTTTACGAGGTCTTCGCGATATGGCATTGTTGTACAACCTATAACAAATCACATAAGCTTTACAACGCTCAAGCGAATAGCACCCATGAATGCGATCAACATAGAGCAGCCCTATCTCCTTTTTCTCGGGGACGCTCAGGATGACCTTGCAGCAAAAACCGCCTTCGGTGTCTACAATTGGCGACCGCAAGCTTGCGTTGGACAAGTTCGTTTACCCGGATGTGTCCCACGTTTGGACTTGCCCGAGATGAGCATGGAACAGGGTGTGTCTGCCGGCGCGAAGACCTTGATGATTGGTGCGGCTAACCGTGGCGGTGTGATTGCCCAATCTTGGGAGCAAAGTCTGATAGAGGCCTTGGAATGTGGCCTGGATATCGCTAATGGCCTACACGTTCGTGTCAGTGATTTTCCTCGCGTGCGCGATGCGGCCGAGAGAAACAATCGTAAGCTGCACGAAGCACGCAGCGCCGAAGGTCCTTATCCTGTCGGTAATGGTGAGCCGCGTAGCGGGCACCGACTATTGACGGTGGGGACCGACTGTTCGGTCGGCAAAATGTACACTAGCCTCGCCCTCACTGCGGAAATGGAAAAACGTGGAGTCCATGTCGACTTTCGTGCAACCGGACAAACTGGAATCTTGATTC
>JASJAT010000006.1 GCA_030066885.1 Arenicellales bacterium
GTCGTTATGCATGTAATGGGTCATGGCGAAGTTCCGGAAGGGTTGGCTCACATGGCCGAGATAGAACATGTGGTTGAACCAGAACCGGCTGACTATTCGCTGCCCCGGGCCGCTGTCAGCCATGCCGGTGAAAAGCACTCGCGAGACAACCGTATCCACGCCTTCATCGGTGAGAAGCTTCTTGAAGAAGCGGAGCAACTGGCCAAGAAGAGTGGCGTTACGAACATACATTCGGTTATGGAAGATGGGGATCCAGCGAATCGTATCCTAAAGACTGCAGAGGCCCACAACGCCGACTTTATTGTCATGGGAAGTCGTGGGCTCGGTAATCTTAAGGGGCTGCTTGTTGGCAGTGTTTCGCAAAAAGTGAATCATCTTGCGCAATGCACCTGCGTGTTCGTCAAGTAGCGGCACAAATTTTCCACATCGATGTTAGTTTGCTACCGCACGTATGCCGACTACAGAGGGATTTTTGCAAATCAAGCCTTGGACACCCTGCACAACGCGGGCGCACAAGTTTGGACCCAATTAGCTAAGGAAACAGGTAGTTCGATGGAACAGTGGCGAGAATGGACCGGGGGGACATTCGAAGCATTTCTCCATCACCTTTCTGATGCAAGCAACAAGCTCGGCGATGAGATAGGCCGCGCCTTGACCTATCATACCGGTGAGATGACGCACGGAGGAACATTTCGGTGCGTAGACTGTGAGACACATGTAACGCTCAAGCAACCGGCGCATCTCCCACCTTGCCCTAAGTGCCACAAAACTGAATTTCGACGTGCATGAAATAAAAGGGGGAAAACGAAAATGGTGAACTTCGCTGGTTTGACTCCTCTAAATATAATGGAACTACTGTTTACCCTTCGTGACTCTTGTGAAAACGTCCATCTGTGCCTTTACCGTTGTAGTCTCTCTAGGTTTTTTCACTCCGTCTAACGCTCAAACAGAATCGGAAAAAGATCTGCCTCCAAGTGTGAGTCCAGAACTCATCTGCGCAGAGCAATGTGCTGTCGATCGTGATGCTGCGCTAAAACAATGTGACATCATATATGACGATGGTCTGTGTTTTGGCTATCTGCCTTGTTTAGACGATACTGAAGTAGCACTGCGTCAGTGTGAAAACATAGCTGATACTATATTTTCTGGTTGTGCATCCCGGTGTTATAGGAACCTTTTGGAAAGGGCGGCAGATGAGTAACCGGGTTGTCGATCATATGTCTTCGGGGACCATCTTGATTGCTCCGCAAGGGCATTCGAGTTCACACATACCACAGCCCTTACAATAGTCATAATTAAACTCAAAGCGCTTACCGGCTCCTAGTTTAATCACAGCATTGTCTGGACAGATGCCATAGCAGTTGTCGCACTCAAAACAATTGCCGCATGAGAGGCAACGCCTGGCTTCGTATAGCGCGTTTTCCTCGTCGAGACTCTGGGTCACTTCGTCGAAACTGGTCTGACGGCGGATCAGGTCGAGTTGCGGACGTATTGTTTTGGGGGCATCGTCGTAGTACCAAGTATTGAGATGTTCGAAAGTTGCAATTTCGTGTTTTACAGGAGGGTTGTAGACTTCGCCGCGCAACCAAGCATCGATATTACGCGCTGCTTTTTTGCCATGGCCCACGGCGACGGTCACCGTCCGTTCAGACGGCACCATGTCCCCGCCGGCGAAAAGGCCGTCACGGCCGGTCATCATCTGGTTGTTAACCTGTACGACACCATCGCTCGCGATCTGGACGCCAGTCACACGCTCCAAAAACGAAGTGTCAACGTCCTGCCCCAAAGCTAAGATCAGGGTGTCTGCTTCCAAGGTTTCGAATTCACCAGTCGGATGCGGTCGGCCAGTGTCATCTATGCGCATTTTCTCTATGGTAAAGGTGGTTTCATCGATTTGTTTGATCGTTCGAAGCCAATGAATCATTATGCCTTCCTCTTCGGCTTCGGTGGCTTCGAAATCGTGGGCCGGCATTTCTTTGCGTGACCGACGATAAACGATCATGGCTTCGTTGGCGCCCAGCCGCTTCGCCGTGCGGGCAACATCCATAGCAGTATTACCACCCCCGTAAACGATTACCCGGCGACCCAACTGCGGAGGTTCATCTCCGGTCTCCATGTCCCGCAGTACGCTAACCGCATCCAAGATCTTGCCAGCTGCGTGAGCCGGGATGTCAATTCTCTTAGCCAGGTGGGCACCGACCGCAATGAATATTGCATCGAATCCTTCTTTAAAAGCGGCGTCGATGTCGTCGACTTTGCTGTTGAGCTCCAGATTAATACCAAGGTCGACAATACGCTGGATCTCCATGTCGAGAATGGCGCGCGGTAGGCGATATTTCGGAATACCAAAGCGCATCATCCCACCCGCCATAGGTCCCGCCTCCCGGATGGTTATAGCGTGCCCCTTTCGACGTAGATGATATGCGGCGGACAATCCACTGGGGCCAGCGCCTACAACAAGCACCCGTTTACCAGAATCCTCCGCTTCTATGTCCAGCTTCCATCGTTCCTTGAGTGCTTGGTCGCCGAGAAACCCCTCGACCGAGTTAATCCCCACAGCGGCGTCCAGCTTGCTTCGATTGCAAGCGTCTTCGCAGGGGTGGTAGCAAACTCGGCCCATGACCGCGGGCATCGGGTTGTCTTCCATCAGTTTCTGCCAGGCGCTATGGTAATCCCCTTCTTCAGCATGGTAGAGCCAGCTTTGAATGTTTTCACCAGCTGGACAGGCGTTATTGCACGGCGGAAGTCGGTCTAAGTATACGGGGCGCGATGTTCGCCATGATCCAGTCAGGTTAGCTAAGCTGGTCCCGGGATCGAGAGTGATAGCATAAGGATGTTCTGACTTCATGCCTGTTCTTCGTGTTCCATCAAGTCGAATCGCTCGATATTAAAATCAGCCATTCGCTGTAACTGGGCGATGCGTTCGGTGTCTTCCTGTCCTGAGCGAAAAAGGTGGGCAAAACGCTTCTGGGTCCGAAGATAGTCTTCAACCGGAACCTTGCGCCGAATCTTGTAAGCACCCGCTACCCTGCCGTGCTCCGCTTCGAATAGGGGAAATAAACCGCATTCCACTGCCAATCGAGCAATGCGAATCGTGTCCTGTGAGGCCGAACCCCACCCCAGGGGGCAAGGTACCATGATGTGAATGTAACGTGCGCCCTCAATGGCCATGGCCTTAGTGACCTTGGCTTCGAGGTCATGCAAGTCGGCGACGCTCGCTGTGGCTACGTAAGGTATGTTATGTGCCATGGCGATCAAAGGTACGAACTTACCAGTCCCGAAGACGTTCCCTGGTGCATCGCCCACGGCAGGTGTCGTCGCAGTTCGTGCTGCCGGTGGCGTCGCGCTGGAACGTTGCACACCGGTATTCATATAGGCCTCGTTGTCGTAGCAGACATAGAGCACGTCGTCATTGCGCTCGAACATCCCAGACAGGCATCCAAAACCGATATCGGTGGTTCCGCCGTCGCCGCCCTGGGCAATAACTTTGACGTTGTCATTGCCTTTGATTCGAAGGGCTGCAGCAACACCGGTCGCTACTGCAGGCGCATTGCCAAACAGTGAGTGCAGCCACGGAATCTGCCACGATGTTTCAGGATAGGGAGTAGTGAATACCTCCAGACATCCGGTGGCGTTAACCGCAACGACCTGGCCATCGTTGGCACGCATTGCTGCATCTAATACATAGCGCGCGCCAAGTGCCTCACCGCACCCCTGGCAGGCGCGATGGCCAGAGGTGATAGCGTTTGAGCGGTTGATGCTTGCCTGAACAGTGCGACGGGCCTCGTCCAACAACCGGTTACCCACAGTATGCGTGCCAGTCTGGTAGAACTTAAGGCGCTGTGAGCTGCTTGTTTCGGTTGGCCTCTTCTCTTTCATGATGCTGTCAGATCCCCTCCAGGATTGAGCGACCGGAGAATATTTTCTGCAATCGGACCGGAATGCCGCGTGTCGCGAGCCCGCGTCAACTGTTCGTTGATTACACGCCAGTTGAGATCGAGAAACGTCAAATCGTCCAACTCATCGTTGGTAGCGCGGCTGCAGATATCCCTGAGTGACGGCCGGGTGATGGGTCGTCCTCCCAAACCTGCAATAACCGTGTATACCGGAAGACCGAGTCCTCTAAGTGCCATACGCACATTGGATGCCAATACGCCACCGAGTCCTGGTGACAGACTTTTCTCGATGCAGACTACGCGTTTGGTATCGGTTAATGCGTGACGCAGCGTTTCTAAGGGAAACGGCCGAAACGACGTGATGTTGATGGCGCCTATACGAACACCGCTATCGCACATGTCGTCTATTACTTCCTTGATGGTTCCGCTAATAGAACCCAATGCGACCACAATTGTTTCGGCCCCCTCCGTGCGGTAACTCTGCAGCAAACCACCGGAGGTTCGCCCAAAGATGTCATTGAACTCCGCCGCGATTTCAGGGATTGCTGAGAGTGCTCCTAATTGCCTGTGGTGAGCCAGGTAGCGAACTTCGGTGAACGCATCGGGACCAACCATAGCCCCGATGGAATATGGATTGCCGGGGTCAAGTACCTGCACAGGTTCAAACGGCGGTAAAAAGGCATCGACCTGGGATTGGTCCGGGACGTCGATCGGTTCGTAAGCATGGGTCAGAATGAATCCATCCATGCAAACCATAACCGGGCAGCTCAAATGCTCAGCCAGACGGAAAGCCTGGATATGTAAATCTACTGCCTCCTGGTTGGTTTCAGCAAACAATTGGATCCATCCCGAATCGCGCATAGACATGCTGTCGGAGTGGTCGTTCCATATGTTGATAGGAGCACCGATGGCCCGGTTACCGATGGTCATGACAATGGGTAATCCCAGCCCAGCCGCGTTGTAAACCGCTTCAGCCATGAATAACAAACCCTGACTTGCGGTGGCGGTATAGCTGCGGGCACCAGCAGCGGAAGCGCCAATCGCCACCGATAGCGCGGCGAATTCTGATTCCACATTAATGAACTCACAGCGTTTCAGTTTTCCTTCTTTCACCAAGGCGCCTATACCTTCAACGATATGGGTCTGAGGTGTGATCGGGTAAGCACAGACTATTTCCGGGCGGCACAACGCTACCGCCTCGGCTACCGCCTGTGATCCTTCCATTTGTTTACGCATACATAACCCTGGACTTCTTTGTTTAGTCTGCCGACGCCATGGCGAAAGCTTCCCGCGCTGCCGCAACGTTGGCTTCCCCAATGGGGCCTGGGAACTTGCTCATCACGGCACTTTCGACCGACTCCATCGACAGCTGACCGGATACCGCGGCAAATCCACCCAGTAAAGCTGCATTAGGTAGCGGCCGTTTTACGTGTTTCACAGCCAGCTCTGTTGCGCCAACATCTTTAACGTGACCGGTGGGAAACGAATCAACGAAGTCTGCGATTCCCAAATCTTCAAAACTCCGCAACGAGTTGATCAGAATGTAGCCGTCCTGGACCAGACCGCTGAACACATCGACTGAATGTAGAAGTGTTGGATCCTGGATGATTACCGCATCCGGATTTTGAATCGGCTCGCGAAGGCGGATTTCTTTATCATCAAACCGGCAAAATGAAACCACCGGTGCACCCATGCGTTCCGATCCAAAGCTGGGAAATGCTTGTGCGTATTTGCCCTCTAAAAAGGCGGCGATTGATAACATTTCAGCGGCGGTGACGACACCTTGACCGCCGCGCCCGTGTATACGGATTTGAAACATCCTCCTTCCCGATGGTTAGTTTTCTTTTATCACCCACGTTCCGCGGTCTCTTGACCTTGATCAGAAACGAGTGTGTCTTGAAGTATATATGTCGATAGCTGGGTGGTTATAGCTGTAATCGATATTTTTTGGGGGGGCTGAAACTTCATCTTGGAATCCCCCTTCACCAGCAGCTGTGTATAACCTGATGGGTCGGTCCCCGGAGAGTTGTCAAATTGATATTTCACGCTAAAACCACAATATATTGTGGTTTTGGTATAATACATCTACATCCACTTCGGTCCACGCCGTCTAACGTCTAGTGGTAACAGTTGGGTCAGGAGGAAGAGGTTTGACTGAATCCGCGGTACTACAAGTACTGAACACGCCTCATGCTGAGTTGATTGGCCACGGTCTGGCACGTTACGACTTGAATGGTTGTAATTTGTCTAGTGCCTCTTTAGCTGGCCTGGACTTAAGTAGCGCAGACCTATCACAAGCTGATTTCACAGAGGCTGATTTGGCTGGCGCGAATCTGTCTGGCGCTGACCTTTATCGATCACGACTTTGTGGTGCCGTACTAACCGGAGCAGATCTGAGCCATGCAGACTTGACCATGGCGGATCTCCGTGGCGCCAACTTATCTCACGCCGATCTTAGTGGCGCTAAGCTGTCCGGAGTAACACTAACAGATGCCGATCTTTCTGCTGCGGTATTGAGGACAGTGGACTTTTATGAGGCGGACCTATCCCGTGCGAATCTTGCGGGTGCGGATTTGCGTGGTGCAAATCTGTCGTGTACTAAAATGGAGCACCCGAAAAAGTTATTGGCCGCCGATCTTAGCAAGGCAAAATTGGTCGGGAGTGATCTTACTCACACTCCAATGTCGGCGACTACGTCAACCACTTTCTACTCAAAACTATTAATACTATTGGATAAGATTTTGATTTTTGTTGTTTGGGCTAGGATCGGATTACAAACGTTGCTCTCATTTAAAGATCGGGCGGCGTCATGGCAACAGTTTCCACATTCACAGATCGTTGGCTTAGAAGTTTCAGACCCGAGGCAAGAGTTGGATATTACCAAGCAGAACCTAATGAACTTATGCCGAGGGGATACTAATTCACCTTTCGAACAACAGATAGAGGATGCATTACATTCAATCTCATCTATCGACGGGATGGTAGGTTTATGGGCACAAAACAGATTCTAGTTATGAATTCCAAAGGAGGTGTGGGCAAATCAACTTTGTCCTCTAACCTCGCTAGTTATTTCTCGTTTAAAGGACGCACGGCATTGTGCGATCTTGATCGCCAAAGATCTGGGGCACGTTGGTTACAAAGGCGCGACCCCTCCCGCAGGAAAATCGACTCTATCACTTGGGAATATCCGGGAGTACATAATTATGACTGGATCGTAATGGATCCACCTGCTGCGGTGACGCACACGGATTTAGTTACATTGATTGCACGCACGGATGCGGTTGTCATTCCCGTCTTGCCTTCACCGATCGATATTCTTGCGGCCGCCGATTTTATCCGAGACTTGATGGTCCACTGCAAGATACGTACGTTGAATAAACCTCTCGCGATTGTCGCAAACCGCGCCAGGGCAAATACGATCATTTACCGGGAACTGGCGAGTTTTCTGCAAAGCCTTAAGTTGCCTTTTGTGACCACCCTTAGAGACTCACAAAACTATATTAAAGCGTCTAAACAAGGAATAGGTATATTCGAAATGGATTCGAGATTAGTCGCTCGTGATATCGAGCAATGGCAGCCTTTGTTGCAATGGATTAAAGGGGCTTTGAATAGGGGTCCGAAGCTGACTGTATATCGAAACCCAAAGCAACATATAGCAACATCAGGAGGAGAAATAAGGATTGCCGGGGCTATACATAAGTTGTTGCATAAGCAGAATTCCACCGTGTGAGCAAGAGAGGGGACGGTAAACTCTCCTAAAGCTGTTGTTTTCAGGTTTTGCTTTCGGTCGCACTTGCAGCAGTCATTCTTCCCCGTCCTCCGGATTGCTATGTTATGGATCCCAAACGGCAAAGTATTATAAAGAGCAATAGAGCACAAATTAGCATCCAATTACCGCATATTCAGGACCTGAAATGAAACCGGAGAGATGGAACAATCCCAAAAACAAAATTTTTCCCTATCAAGTTGGATTCACCTCGCCGCCCCATGATTTTGATGCCGCGCCGACAGATTTTTTGCGCATGTCTCCTTCCACGGTTGGCGTGCACGGTAGGATGCTGCACGTACCGGATTATCAACACCAGCTGTCGCAGCGCGCTGACAATTTTCAATTGCTGGAGGAATTCGTCGAGTGCATGGCGAACAACGGTGCGGATGTCTGCGGCCAGGTGGGTACCAATTGGGTACACGCCGGCGGAAAGTCGCCCAGGGATATCGTCGAATTCTGCGATCGGGTTAGCGATACCTACCAGACACCATTGCATATGGCCGGTATATGCCTGGTCGAAGCACTGCGGGAATTGAACGCGGAAAAAATCGCGCTCAACTCGGTCTACTACTGGCCGGACTGGCGGGATGGCATTGCGCGTTTTCTTTGCGAGGCAGGGTTTAACCTGCTCTATGCGGGTAATTTCGTCGACCAGGGGTTTTATCAAACCCAGCAGGAGGTGAACGAGCATGCTTGGATTTTTCCCGGGGAACTGGCGGAAAGGTCCATGCTCTTTGTCACAGACCAAGCCCCCACCGCCGATGCGATTGTGGTCAATGGCATGCCAAACTTCCGTAATGGTGACGGTCTCCCCCAGCGCATGTCGTCCATTGAAGTCGAGCTGGAAAACACCGTGGGCAAACCAATCGTCGCTTCTGATTCCGCTTTGTACTGGCGCATTTTCAAAACCCTCGGTATCCGTCCGGAAGGTGAACACGGTACGCTTTTACATGCTCTGAGCTAGACGACCATGAACAGGATTCTTGTACTTTGGGCCACTCCACGGTCTACGTCGACAGCGTTCGAGTGGATGATGCGTATGCGAGGCGACATGACCTGCTTCCACGAGCCATTCGGGGAATGGTGGTATCAAGGCGAAGGTGCCCCCTGGCCCAGGATCAAATCCGACAGCCCGCGAATTCCAGGACTGACATTCGAGTCCGTTTGGAGGAAACTCAAAGATGCAGCCTCAAGAGGAAAGGTTTTCAGCAAGGACTTTCCTCACTATATCGAGCAGCATTGGACCGACGATTTTTTATCGCACTTCACCCATTCTTTTCTAATACGGGATCCCGCGAAAGTCGCTACTTCGATGTACAAACATTGGCCAGATTTTGTATTGAAAGAAATCGCTATTCTCGAACAGCGCACGTTATTTGACCGCCTGGCGGAACAATTCGGTGAGCCACCTCCGCTTATCGACAGTGATGATCTGCTGGAGCACCCTGATCAAATCGTCAAGAAATGGTGTGAGTCGGTAGGCATTCCATTCATCGCTGAAGCACTAAGATGGGAGCCCGGGCAACGAAATGAAGTGAGTTGGTACGACGGTGGTTCATGGCATGGCAATTTAAGAGAGTCAGATGGACTCAAACCGCAGAAACGTAACTACATCGATATTTCTAATGCTCCCGATCGAGTGAAAGAAATTTACGAGCTAGTACTGCCTCACTACCTCCATATGCATCAATACAGGTTAACTGTTTAGGTTTGCTGCCGTATAGGCATGGCGGTGTGACCAAATAACAGATAATTATTGAACCATGAAGCATATCCCTGAAAAGATGCGAGCTGTGATTCTCACCGGGCATGGTGGCATCGATAAACTGCGGTATGTCGAGGACTATACAGTTCCGAAACCCAACAAGGGTGAGGTTTTAGTTCGTGTCAGTGCAAGTTCGGTCAACAATACCGATATCAATACTCGTATCGCATGGTATGCTGATGCTGTTACAGAAGGAGTGACCATGTCATCAGGTGAGTCCGGATTTGGCGATACCATTGGCACTTCGTCTGGATGGTCACGCAGCGCCCTCAAATTCCCGCGAATACAGGGCGCTGATATCTGTGGTGAAATTGTTGCAGTTGGAGATGGTGTTTCAACCCAAACCATTGGAACGCGCATTCTTGCGGATGTGTGGATTCGAGACTCGGTAAATCCTCTGGACAGATCAAAAATAGGCTGTGTGGGCAGTGAGTGCGATGGTGGTTTCGCCGAGTATGTCGTTATACCTTTTACATGCGCCCAACCGATACGATCTAGCCTAAGTGATCTGGAATTAGCCTCTTTCCCTTGTGCTTACACTACGGCGGAAAACCTCGTCAGCCGGAGTAGGGTAGGAGCAGATGACACTGTATTGATTACAGGAGCCTCTGGTGGCGTCGGTTCTGCAGCAATTCAATTGTGCAAAAGGCGTGGAGCAGCCGTAATCGGCATGGCGGGGATAGCAAAGCATTCGATGCTCGAATCTATTGGTGCCGACGCCTTGTTGCCCCGCCAGGTTGATGATCTGGCGGCTGAACTTGTTCCTTATACTGGCGATGGTCGCGTCGATATTGTTTTAGATACCGTCGGAGGCAGTCAATTTGGAAAGTTGATCCACCAACTGCGACCAGAGGGACGGTACGCAAGTTGTGGGGCAATTGCCGGTCCGATTGTATCGTTTGATGTTCGAGACTTGATCTATCAGGACCTCGAATTTTACGGTGGAACCATACCACTCCCTCACGTCTTCAAGGATCTCGTGAATTACATTGAACGTAACGAGATCAAACCAATTGTAGCCAAAGCGTATGACTTAGAGCAGCTTCCGGCAGCCCAGAAGGACTTCATGACAAAACAAGCTGTAGGCAAAATTGTCGTGAAGGTGAGTCGCTGAAGAGGCGCGCTAAGGGTCGATAAGAGAAGTAGCTGCTGCGTAGCAAGAGGATTGGAGCGAATGTTAACGAGCACCAACGCGTTGGTGCTCCAGATATATCAGTGCAGTAAGTTGGGTTTGATTCTTAGGATTTTCGCCACTTCTCTAATACGATCTTTTTTTCCGGCTTCACTCATCTTTATCCGATTGATTGCGAACGTAGCGTCGATTATTTCTTCATCTGTAAACGCCGCGACATCGACAATCGACCCAAAGTTCTCTTCCCATCTTGCTCTAAAGTAGTCTGCGCTATCAGGAATTGCCCTGACTATCTGTTTATACAACTCAGGGTCTTCTCTGACGATTATTCTGATGATTTCCGCCAGAGCCTGGCTACAAATTTCATCGTCTTCTTTCATATTAGTGACGATATCAAGTTCCGTTCCTGCCCCTATCCCCTCTATCGCTACGGATCAGATTCTTACGCTTAAGTGACCACACCGATTCGTTGCGGGAGTTATTTAGTGGCTGAGAATCTGGCTGAGGAAGAGCTTTGTCCGATCATGCCGTGGATTCTGGAAGAATGCTTTCGGTTCGTTCTGTTCGATGATCTCACCACCGTCCATGAAGATCACCCGGTGAGCTACTGCGATTGCGAATCCCATCTCGTGGGTGACGCACAGCATAGTCATGCCGCTCTCGGCCAGCTCGATCATGACATCCAACACTTCTTTAATCATCTCCGGGTCGAGGGCAGAGGTCGGTTCATCGAACAGCATGATCTTGGGACTCATACACAGTGATCGGGCAATGGCAACGCGCTGTTGCTGCCCGCCGGACAGCTGACCGGGATATTTCGATGCCTGTTCTGGGATCTTGACTCTCTCCAGATACATCATGGCGGTTTCCTCGGCCTCGGCTTTGGGCGTCCTTCGCACCCAGATCGGTCCCAGTGTGCAATTTTCGAGCACGGTTAGATGGGGGAACAAATTGAAGTGTTGAAAGACCATACCCACGTCCGAACGAATCATTTCAATGTCCTTAAGATCTCCAGTCATTTCAGTGCCGTCGACGCTGATAGAACCATGCTGGTGTTCCTCGAGTCGGTTGACGCAGCGAATGAGCGTGGATTTGCCAGACCCGGATGGCCCGCATATCACTATTCTTTCGCCAGTCTTCACTTTCAGGTTGATGTTCTTTAACACATGAAACTCACCGTACCACTTATGCATACCGTCGATTGTGATGATCCCATTCCGGGGGTTATCTGCGGCTCGGTCGAGATTCGTCTGAGTTTGAGTCAAATTAATCATTGCGTCACCTCACACACCGTGTATTCATTGCTACCGTACTCTGTACGTTTCTGCCGGTTCCCACGTTCGGGTAGATTTGTCGTGGCAGCTCTATTAGCCGTTTGTTATTATTTGCAATCTCGCAGTCGAGTGTGTGGAATAGCTGTGGAATTTTGGTGGAATTGAGGGCCATACCCGATTTCTGTCACAGGCCTATAGCGGCTTTCCAAGCTCCATTTGTACATCATGACTGATTGTTTCTTAAAGGTATTGAAAGGGCTGGTATAAACAAATAGCGTCTATTTATATCGGGCTAGAATTAAACCTCAATTGTTGAACTAGGAAATGGCGTATCAAGAAGGCACAGGCAGTACCCTTGAGCAAGCTTTAAATGATGCGATCCAGAAAGCAAAGGCGGGTACACAGGATCCGATACAGTGGAAGCTTATCGACATAAAGGGGGAATCAGGTGGGGCTAATTTGTTTAGTGTCCGTATAGACTTCCACTTCTCAAGCAAAGGCTCGGAGAAAAAATAACAAAATAATCCTGGAACATTTCATTACAGTGACCTCCAAGAAGCTTTGTCTGGCAGAGTTTTTTCAAGACGTTGAGAATAATAGTCTCTGCATTCGTATTCTCTACCTCGGACCACCCGCAGACCCAAGAGATCCCCTCGTGTTTCGGTGACAACGGTGCATTGTCCTTCATGGTGGTGCTCATCATAAAAATAAATCACGACCCAATCGCGACAACGGCCTAGTTCATGTGCTCGCTGGGTATTGGAATACAGTGCAGTAAAATGCCATTCACCGCGCGTTGTGTGAAGAATGGGTAGCCAGGCCTCGCCGCTGGGGTTAAAGCGTTTAGGTGCAATTTTAGGTAATTTATCCGCCTCTGCCTGTTTGCGGTAACTGTGATCGATCTCCAGTAACGTCGAAACGGTTGGTTCTTCAATAGGTGTGGGGGTTACCGTTAAGCGTCTTCGCTTTCCCAGCACACTGGCTAACCATGCTTTGACCGATTCCACCCGGCCCTTGCCCATACCCGGCAGTTTCTCCAGTCGGCCGTTGTGTGCGGCAAGTTCCAGTGCTTCCAAGGTGTTCAGGTGCAAGTGGTCACAAATCTCTCCGGCTAACACAGGACCAATTCCCGGGATTTGTTGAAATAGAGACAGGGGATCGTGCTCTCCACGGAGAGCTTCCAGACGGCTCATTCGCCCCATGGCGACATATTCATAAATCGACCGCGCGATACCCGCCCCAATACCGTGCAAGGCAGTCAGCCCGGACATACCTTTTCTTTCCACAATATCCCGAATGGACTCCTCCAATAATTCGACCGTATTCGCCGCTCTGCGGTAGGCATTGACTCTAAAAGGATTAGCCTTCTGTTTCTGTAACAAATCAGCAATCTCGCGCAACAGCTTGGCAATTTCCCGGTTCATTCCCAATTTAACCCATAGCCGAATCGCTGTATTATTGATTCAAGTCAGTTTTAAACAAGATATATGCTGCTAAATTAATTCAAATGAACGACAAAGCAAGACTCGATATCAACCCAGAGACGGTCAGGTACATAGCCAACATGGCGAGGGAGTTTCAGGATCAAGAACAAGTCATGATTGGGGATGAACCTTTGACCGATATCAATGAATGGTCTGGTGAAGCTATGGTTGAGCATCACGATGATCCGATCTATAGCGAAATGAAGACGGCCATCGAAGATCTGGAACCAGATCAGCAGGTCCAGCTTGTTGCGTTGATGTGGTTGGGTCGGGGCAGCTTCACTGCCAACGAATGGCAAGCTGCTCTAAAGGAAGCGGGTGACAATTGGAATTCTAAAACGGCAGACTACCTCATTGGTACCCCTTTACTGTCGGATTATTTGGAAGAGGGCTTGAGCCAGCTCGAGTACAATCTGGAAGATTCCGAAGTTTAAATATTTATCTACTCCTAAGTCGTAGTTCCTATATCAAAGCTTAACGTTCCGCTGCGCCGCTTTCTGCTGCAACTGCTCAACAATCCCGGTCCTTGCAGCGCGTGCATTTTTTCAATCAGAAACTATTCAGACCAGGATATAGCTGATGAAAAGGATCGGTCTGATTGTGAATCCTATTGCAGGTATGGGTGGGAGCGTCGGCCTTAAGGGAACAGATGGAGATATGCGGCGGGTCGCCGCAAAGCTCGGTGCAAAGCCGGTGGCTCCAGCAAGGACGCGAGAATTTCTGTCGAACCTAAAGCACGTTAAAGAAATAACGATGCTGGTAGCGCCGGGCTGCATGGGACAAGAACACATAGAGGGTCTCGATATCGACGCGATAGTGGTGGGAAGCATTGATCATGAAACAAGGGCGGAGGACACAAAGAGAATAGCAACATCCATGTTAGGAAAAGGAATGGACTTATTGGCGTTTGTTGGCGGGGATGGAACCGCTCGAAATATCTGTGACGCATTAGACCTTAAATGTCCGGTCGTCGGTATTCCCTCCGGTGTGAAGGTATACAGTTCTGTCTTCGGTCTGAGTGCGAGAGCTGCAGCCGCTATGGTAGATGCTTTTATCGTAGGCGCAGGGTTAAACGAGGAGGAAGTTCTGGACATTGATGAGTCCGCGTTTAGGCGGGGCGTACTGGATGCCAAACTGTATGGTTACTTGTTAGTGCCGAGCGTTAAGCAGTTTTTGCAAGCCGGAAAGGAAGCCTCGAGCTTGGGGACATCCAATATAGAAAGCCAAAAGGAAATCGGCGAGTACGTGGCCGAATCGTTGGGTGACGAGATCCTGTATCTACTAGGTCCGGGAACGACGGTTAAGGCCATCGCGACTGCAATCGGTATCGAGAAAACGCTGCTTGGAGTCGATGCCATGCAAGGCCGTGAGCTGATCGCTGCCGATCTTAATGAAACCGACATTCTGAACCTGCTCCAACAGCACTCAGACAGCGCCATAATCGTGACCCCGCTGGGGGGTAATGGATTCCTTTTTGGGAGGGGAAACAGACAGTTCACACCGGAAGTCATTCGACGGATCGGAAAGGAAAATATTATGGTCGTAGCGACCCAGGATAAACTCCGCCCGTTGAATTGTCTGCGGGTCGACACCGGTGACTACACTCTGGACCAGGAGCTCGCGGGCCCCATCGATGTGGTTGTTGGTTATAAATATTCCAAAGTCATGCGCATCGAGTGTTAAACCGGGGACAGTATACTTTTTAACGTCTAAATCCACCTAAAGGAGCCGATCGAATTGCGGCAAGTGCGCTGCTCCTGCAGTTCTTCTCCGCGTTAAAAAGTATACTGTCCCCGGTTTAGGGTCAGCTCATAGACATACCGCCGTTTACGCGAATGGTCTGTCCAGTAATGTAGGCGGCGTCATCAGAGGCCAGGAACGCCATCGCGGCAGCGATCTCTTCTGGTTTACCATAACGGCGCATAGGAACCAACCGTAACGCCTCTTCCAAGCCTTCCGCATCAATTTCGCCTAACATCTCGGTGGCGATGTAGCCGGGAGAAACGGAGTTGACGGTGATGCCATGTCGAGCCATTTCAGCAGCGATGGGATGCATCATGTTGACTATGCCGCCCTTGGAGGCAGTACAAACCGAATACTTGTTTCCTCCAAAGTCGGCGACTTCGTTGATGATGGAGCCGGTGGCAATGACACGACCGTAATTGCGTTCGATCATATGGGGTAGTATCGATTGCGTAACATTGAAAAATCCACGTAGGTTGGAATTTATCGCTGCATCCCAATCTTCCTCAGTGCTCTCGATGTAAGGTTTGTCGATAATAATCCCTGCATTGCTGACCAAGATATCGATCTGTCCGAATGCATGTAGAGCTTCGTCGCGCAACCGGTCCGTTTGAACACGTTGGGATACATCAGCCTGTACCGAAATCGCCTCACCTCCCGAGGAATTTATTTCGTTCACAACACCTTCAGCAAGGTCAGCGGTCTGTCGGTAGTTAACCACGACCTTGGCGCCGTCCAAAGAAAACCTTTTCGCTATAGCCTTGCCAATACCTCGCGAACTACCAGTGACAATTGCGACTCTATCTTTGAGTTTCATTTGTGTCCTCTTCTTCCGTAGTTTTTCCAATTGATAAAACAGCTTGGCCTACCTAACCAAAGCGGGGCGGGGGTGCGTCGCAGCATTTGATGTCACGGGCGACATGCTTGGCATCGAAACAAATTAACCCCACATAATAAGCAGTAACCCAATTAATGGAGAATACTGTAACACTTGTATGCAATACAAAGACTACTACAAAACTCTGGGTGTCGACCAAGACGCTACACAAGACCAAATTAAGCAGGCGTATCGACGGCTGGCCCGGAAATATCATCCGGATGTCAGCAAAGAAAAAGATGCAGAAGAACAGTTTAAAGCGGTTGGGGAAGCTTATGAGGTTTTGAAAGACCCAGAAAAACGCGCTGCGTATGATCAGTTGGGCAATCAGTGGCAAGCTGGGCAAGAATTCCACCCGCCACCGAATTGGGATGCAGGCTTTGAGTTCAGCGGCGATGATGCGTCGGTATTTAGCGATTTCTTCGAGTCACTTTTTGGAAGAGCCCGACGACCCTCTTCCGGGTTCGCCGCCCATGGACGGGATCATCACGCTAAAGTGATGATCGATCTTGAGGATGCCTATACGGGCGCGACACGCCAGATTTCACTCAACGTTCCGTACGTAGACGAAACAGGGCACGTTCGAACCCGAGAAAGAACGCTCAACGTGCGGATCCCCAAAGGGGTGCAGCAGGGCCAGCAAGTGCGACTATCGGGTCAGGGAGATCCTGGTGTGGGGCAGGGTAAGGCGGGGGATCTTTACTTGGAAATCGAGTTCAGACCGCATGCGTTATATAGAGCCAAAGGTCGGGATGTCTATCTGGATCTTCCGGTAGCGCCTTGGGAACTGGCGCTAGGCGCACAGGTCCGGGTACCCACACCCGCTGGCAAAGTGGAAATGAGTATCCCGGCGTCGTCACAATCGGGTAGCAAATTGCGTCTGGCTGGGAAAGGTATTCCGGGTAAAACTTCTGGCGACCTGTATGTCATACTGCAATGCGTCGTGCCGCCCGCAAAAACGGATCAAGAGCGTCAAATATATGAGGATATGGAACGGGAAATGGCCTTCAACCCACGTCAAAGGTTAAATGTATAAATATGATTAGCAAGCATCGAGTTGTGACCGGCGTGATTTTAGATGAGCAAACCGAATTGACGGTGAGCGATCTGTGCCGCAGCTGTTCGGTACGGCGAGAAAAGATTATGGCTCTGGTCGAGGAAGGCATTCTGACTCCGGCCACCCAAAAGCCAGACGACGCATACACATTTTCCGGAAGCAGCGTTAAACGGGCGAAGAGAGCACTTAAACTGCAGAGAGAGCTTGAACTAGACCTGTCCGGCGTGGCTGTCGCCCTTGAATTACTCGAAGAAATCGAGCGCCTGCGTAGCGCACTTCGATTGTATGAAGAGACACGAGGGCTACTCCGTGAATGATTCGGTACACATCGTTTGTCCGCACTGCCAAGCGATCAATCGGGTCGCACAGGATAGGCTGGGTGATCAGCCTAAATGTGGTTCGTGTAAAAACAAACTTTTCGAATCGAGACCTATTGATTTAACCGCAGCGAATTTTGATCGCCATATTTCAAAAAACGGAATCCCAGTGGTGGTCGATTTTTGGGCGGCTTGGTGTGCGCCCTGTAAGATGATGGCACCCGCATTCGCACAGGCCGTGGAAACCCTCGAACCAAACGTTCGGTTTGGCAAGCTCAATACGGACGCTGAATCGTCTGTCGCAGCCCGCTACGGTATCCGCAATATCCCCACCATGATCGTGTTCAAAGATGGTAAAGAAAAAGCACGCCAACCCGGTGCAATGAGTGCAAACGACATTGTTCGCTGGATTGAAACCCAACTTTAGACACGTCTAGCCCGCGGGTTGTAGGAAGGTGGTCTAAGCCTCAGCAAGCTTTTGCGTTAGTCCGTCAGTGAATTGCTTTGTGTGCCATGCAAAATCCTCTATTTCCAGTGTGCATGGATGATCTTCACTCAGATTCGTAATCGCCGCAGCCCGAAGCCTATCCATCGCATCCAAAACGAGCGAAAGTTCTTTTTGCGCTGACAGCATGAGTTCATGTGTTGAACCCTGTGGTTGCAAAGAGACACTCATAAGACACCCCCACGGTCTTAGTAGATATCTATAACTGTAGCGGAAGTGTGTTATCGGTCAATGTGTTGGAGGAATTTGTACTGTGGGAACGGTGCTCCCAACGCGATAATCGGTCCGAGGCGGGCCTACAGTAGGAGCGGCGCCCCCGCCGCGATTCGATCGGCGCGAGGCGCGCCTCCTACAGTTCCTGCTCTTATCCATCAAGGCCTCCAGAACGGTTTACGGAACTCAGCCCGCGCCTGTTCACCCGAGATACCCATATCTCTTAGGAAGCGATCATCAAGGGTGCTTAGATGTCGGCGTTGTCGGCTTCGCCGGTTCCATTCGAAGACGGTGTTCACTGCCCTTGTCACCAGACTGCGCACGTTGGACCCAAGATGGCTTGATCCGGATACGGCAACTAAGGGGCTGTCATTGGGCTTGCAAATCGTATGGTTCATATTTATTCTCCTGATGTGAAATTAAATCCCATTCGTTGACACTAAATAGGATTATTACCGTTCATACCCTTTAAATTAGCTAATTTAGTGGTGTCTCACAAACGATGATTAGTCACGTCTCGGATTAAAATATCTAATTTGAATATGGCCCAACGACTGCCCCCCCTTAATGCCTTGCGTGCGTTTGAAGCTGCCGCGCGCCACTTAAGTTTCACTAAAGCCGCTGAAGAGCTTTACGTTACGCAATCGGCCATCAGCCACCAAGTGAAATTGCTGGAGGACTATCTTGGGATAAAGTTGTTCCGGCGCCTTAACCGAGCCTTGGTACTCACCGATGAAGGACAACTGTACCTACCACCGGTAATGCGGGTTTTCGATCAGTTGCACGAAGCCACTAAACGCCTAACAGAGAACGAGGCCCGTGGGCGGTTGACAGTATCCGTATTGCCTTCGTTCGCAGCGCGGTGGTTGGTACCCAGGCTTGGGCAATTTATAAAAACCTATCCGGAACTCGATGTAAGGGTCGCACCTTCGTTGGAACTGGTTGATTTCGCTCGCGATGACGTCGATTTGGGCATCCGGTACGGCCGAGGACGCTATCCTGGATTGAGGGTGGATCGCCTCATGACCGAGGATGTATTTCCGGTATGTAGCCCCGAGTTGCTCAAAGGAGATCAGCCACTGCAACAACCGCAAGACTTGAAACACCATGTCCTCATGCACGATGACGAACATGGTGAATGGGGAACCTGGTTGTTGTCCGCCGGCGTAAAAGACATCGATCCAACGAGAGGGCCGACTTTCACCGACTCCAGCATGCTGATCCAAGCTGCAGTGGCGGGTCAAGGGGTGGCGTTGGCCCGCGGTGCGCTGGCTGCGGATGACCTTGCCAGCGGTGCGCTTGTCCGCCCGTTTACGCTCAGCCTGCCGGTGGAATATGCCTATTACATAGTTTGTCCTGAGGAAACCGCTGATCGGCCTAAAGTGGCTGCTTTTCGTGAGTGGTTGTTACAAGAGGCAAGAGGACAAGAATAGAGACAACGTGTAGGGCTAGGTTAGGGGCAGTACACGCGTTTTTTCCATAGGTGTATTTCTATCTCTTTGATATATTAACCTATGCCCCGACCATAGTACGATGTTTCGGCGATGCATCTGTTTACGCCTTGAGCGATATGACTACACAAACCGATGAGAGCTTTGGCTCGGCTCTGAGTGAGGGTTATTCCAAAGTCTTCGGTCGCCAATGGGCTGCTTGGGTGGGCGGCATCCTGCTTGCTGTGGTGAACATCATGCTGTTCGCCTACGAAAAGCCGTGGAGTTCCGCCGACGGGGTTAGAAATTGGGGTGATTGGATCTTCAATTCCCTAAACATCGCCGATAAAAACATCATTCCACCGCATCTTTATTCCACCTCAATTTTAAATTTCGGTGTCGTGGTGGGTGCCTTCGCTGCAGCATTGATGGCAAGGCAGTTTCGCATTCGGGGCGCACCTCCGTTTGAGCTACTCAAGGGATTGGTTGGCGGGGTTCTGATGGGGATAGGTGCAGCCATGGCTTTTGGCTGCAATATCGGCGGCTTTTTCAGCTCCATCAGTGCCCTCTCCATGGCCGGAGTCGCCATGATGTTCGGTCTGTTGATCGGCGTGTATATTGGTTTACGGCTTCTTATCCTGGAAGTGAATTACATCAATATGCCGTCATCATATCGACCTGCCGCTACCGGTAACAACACGCCCTCTGCCTGGATTAAGGCGCAACCTATGGTTGGGGGCTTAGTTTTGCTAGCTGGGCTGGGGCTGGCATTTGTATACGACGAATTTGATTACTCGACACGAGGCGGCTTCTTATTGTTCGGGTTGGCGCTAGGCGTGTTCATGCAGAGGTCGCGGTTCTGTTTCGTGCGGGCCTTCCGTGAACCCTTTCTGACTGGTGACGGTGAGATGACCAAAGCCGTGATTATCGCGGTCGTTATCAGCGTTATCGGTTTTTCCATTTTGAAATGGACGGATTTGAGGGAGTGGGATGCCTTTGTTTCATCCGGGTTCTGGTTTGGCAGTTTCGCCGGCGGCATAATCTTCGGTGTGGGCATGTCGTTGAGTGGTGGTTGCGCAACAGGTTGCTTATGGCGGGCAGGGGAAGGGCAGGTAAAGCTCTGGATCGCTTTGTTCGCTTTTGCCGTTTCGGGTGCCTGGTTCAGGGGATGGCTGGAAGACAGTGGATGGCTGATGAAGCTTGGAGACCCTGTGTTTTTGCCAGATTTTGTGAGCTGGAAGATGGCTTTGGGCCTAGTTATAGGTATCATGTGCCTGTGGTATTTGCTGGTAGTATGGAATGAAGCAAAGAAAAAACTGGTCGTCGCTTGGTGAGAGCAAACACGATTGAGTGCGCCGCGGCACCCTAGGAGCGATGTCCCTGCGGGGAGAATGGAATCCGCGACATAACTTAATGAAGAGGAGATATGTATGAAAAGTAAATCGTTTTTTATTGCGGTAGTTTCTGCCTTTACTGTGGCTTTAGGGATATCTGGTGTATCTCTCGAAGCTAGAAGTGACTCCAAATTGAAGTTCGGTGCTCCCACGGAGGGGATGAGTACTGAGGATTATCAGTCTTTAGTTTTCCTTGATCCCCAGAATACGATACGCATGGATTGGGCGGCGGTAAAGGGTATGGACGGTCTTTTCCTGATCGATAATCAGGGTGAGCCCACGGTCTCTGTGGTGGACTACGAGAAGGGCGAAACCGTCAAAAAAATCGACTTGGGTGAAATCGCTGGAAATCACCACCTTTGGGTGATTCCGGGCGCGCGCTACGTGTGGTCTTCACAACGGTACGAAACCGATCTGTTTTGGACCATTGACCTGCTGACCCACGAAGTCGTGGACAAATTTAATGTCAGTATGGATGGCAAGACCGTCATCGCACCGTTGCATGTAGGATTTGCCTATACTCAACCCCTAGCGGTAGTAGGCAACATTTTGGACAAGGAGCATGGTTATCTGACTTTTCTCAGCACGGCAACAAGGAAGCCGTTGCAGACGATAGAAATCAGCTGTCATGGTGCCAGAGATGCCATGTTCACCCTGGACGATTCGATGGTGTTCACCACCTGCCAGCAAGAGCCCAAGGGCGTATCCATCGTAGACGTGAAGACCCGTAAGGAAATCAAGATGGTGCCCATAGAAGGCGGTCGGGCTGGTGCGATGTCACCGGACGGCAAGTACTTTATGGTGGGCGCGAAAGGCCAGATTGTGTTCTTCGATACCAAGACCGGTGACCAGGTCAAATCCATCGAAGTACCCGGTGGCGGTGGCAACATCACCTGTCTGCCGGACGGCTCCAAGTGTTACGGCGGTTTGCGCAAGGCCGAAGCGGTCGCAGTAATCGATATGAAGAACTTGGAACTGCTCAAAGTTATTGAGACCGGACCGGATGCCAATCGGCTGTATCTAAACCCGGCCAATACCCGCTACGGTTTGTTCTGTAACGAAGCAGGTAAATCGGATATCGTCACCGTTATTGATACCGAGAAGGATGTGGCTGTGAAGAACATCTTCACCGGGTTAGGTCCCCACAACATCGCCTTTAATCCGGAGGGCACGCGCGCAGCGGTGACCACCAAGAAAGAGACGGTGGCAACGTTGATCGATACGTCCTCAGCGGATCCGATGGAATGGGATGTGATCACCACGGATCTGGCCGCGGGTATTCAGAATAACGGTGTACGTTGGGTGCCGAGTCCGGAGGCCCTGAAAGCCGTACTGAATTAACTTTATACGTAAAAAAGAGTTGGTCGGACCCGCAACCAGTAAACCTGGTTGCGGGTCGGGCATCTTAAAAAGGAGGTTCCTACATGGTATGCAAACACGTTAACTCTAGGCGCCAGTTTCTGCGCTACGTCATGATCGGCGGCGTTGCTGTGCCGATTACAGGTTTGGGTGTGCTCAATTTGGCTCATGCCAAGGCATTTAACTTCGCCGCTGACCCCGACAACTTAACTGACATGGAGCGTATGCACCTGCCTCAGATCACGCTTCCACCGGTAGTAGAAGACGGCAGTCAGGCACCGATACAGCTCACAGTGGATCATCCCATGGAAGAAGACCACTACATCAAGAGCATACAGATCATCAACTTTACGGATCCCGTGCAAACCAAAGGGAAGTTTTATTTTACGCCGGCGAACGGAGAGCCATTCATAGGCACACAGATCCGGCTCAACGGCGGCGAAAGCTCGGTTTGGGTCGTTGCCGAATGCAACCAACACGGTAAATGGGCAACCAGCAGTAATACCAAGGTGGCTGCGGGGGGTTGCTGACCACGATGTTTGATTTCGCCCAGTGCCGGATCGGTATGATCAGCCGGTTGCTGGCCTGTTTGTTGGCAATCGGTGTCTGCCAGCCGTCTGCACTGGCAACCGACGCAAAACAAATCCGCATTATCAGCACCAACGACATCCACTCCTATTTGCGGCCGGTCTACTACCGGTACTTGGATGAAACCAGGCCCTGGGGAATCCAATCCATGGAAGGTGACTATGTCAGAAAAGCAGCTTATGAAGGCAGGATTGGGGGTATGGCCCATGTCGCTACCGTGATCAACCGGCTTCGATCGGAAAAACCTGGTAAAACACTGGTTGTGGATTCCGGTGATACCTGGCATGGCTCGGGTCTCTCCGTCCTAGACAAGGGCGTTTCCATGGTGAAAATCATGAACGCGATCGGCTATGACGCCATGGTCCCCGGTAACTGGGAGTTCTTCTATCCGAAGGAGCATTTACTGGATCTCATTGACCAAGCCAACTTCCCAGTCGTCGCCTATAACCTGACTGACAAGGAGTGGGGCGATCCCGTTTTAGATCAGTATGTGGTCAAACAAGTTGATGACGTCATAGTTGCGGTTATCGGACTAACCTACCCATGGACTGGACTGACGTCATCCGTGGTCGGCTCCGCCAAGTGGTGGAACTTCGGCATCAAGGAAGCGGAGGCCCGGGAGTTGATCGACGAGATCAAAAGTGAGCACGATCCGGACCTCATCGTGTTCATCTCACACGGCGGTTACGGACTGGATCAAAAATTTGCAAAACGGGTGGATGGGATAGACGTCCTGGTGAGTGGACACACTCACAACCCTGTTTTTGAGCCTGTAGTGTGGAACAACACCATAATCTACGAAAGTGGCGCACACGGAAAGTATGTCTCCAGTCTTGATCTCCAGGTCAAGGACAAGAAGATCGTCAGCTTTGATTATAAGTTGGTGAAAGTAAATCAAGACTATGTTCCTGCAGATCCTGAAATTCAAAAGCTGGTGGACGAAGCTTACCAACCGCATGCAGACAAGTTGAATGAGGTTGTGGGGCAGTCCGACGAAATGCTCTATCGCCGGGATTATTTTCAGAGCACCTTGGGAAATCTTATAACGGACGCGTTGCGAAGCAGTCAGGGAACGGATATAGGATTTTTCCCTGCATGGCGATACGGTGCGACCTTGCTGCCCGGGCAGATCACAGTGGAAGATATTTACAATATTATCCCTACCGGTGGCCAGATAATCACTTTCACTATGGCTGGAAAGGAAATAAGGACACTGCTTGAAAACATAATCAGCGGGGTGGTTGATAACGACCCATTTGCACGAGTCGGCGGGGATATGATCCGTTTCTCCGGATTAAACATCGTATACGACCTGGCCAATAGCCGTGGCGATCGAGTCGTATCAATAACGACCGCAGATGGACAAGCTTTCTCGATGGATAAAGATTACACCATTGCATCGGTTCATACCCGATTCCAGGACAACCCGCTGTTCGGTGCGAGGGACGTCAAGGAGACGGGTAAGCAGTTCGCTGATGCATTGGTTGAATACATTCGTAACAACTCACCGGTTACCTCAGCGCTGGACGCAAGAATAGGTCCGAGAAAGGATACGGCGCTGGCGGATCCCGGGACTAAACGTACCGCATCGACATTTTAATTGTCGCGTACAAATAGAGGAGTAGAGACATGGCAAAGAATATAAAACCCCCGAGAATGAGGATCGGGAGACGCATCAAAAAGGGTGAGACGTTCAAGGTTAAAGTCAGATTCGAGCACCCATCTTTTACCGGCTTGGGTCAAGTGGAACCTGAGACCAATCCCATGTTCAATAGAGCCGTACCGGTTACATTCCTGAGGAACATGTTGGTCTATTACGGTGACGATCTGGTCAGTAGGTTCAGCATGACCTCGGCCATAGCGGACAACCCGCTATTTACCTTTAAGTTAAGAGCGACAAAAGAGGCGCCCGTAAAGGTTGTCTTTATCGACAACAATGGTGAGCGATGGGAAACATCCGGTGACGTTAAATTGTCCTGATGACTGAGTATTTTCTTAACTAGTAAATTTTTAGGATCAACTATGCAAAGGGTATGTTTCATAAAATGGTTGGTTGCAATGACGCTATTGGTGGCTGGGGCCAATGTGTCTGCAGCTGTGACGGTAGAGAAGTTCGAGATAGAGGGCCTTATCTCTCCAGCCAGCCCGAAAGCCCTGACGGCTGGCTTGGAAGAACAACTGAAGGTCAAGGTGGTGGACCTTAATCTCAAAAACACCGCAACAGGATGGCCGGTTTTGAGTGTCGAGTTTGATTCAGATCAGCTCACAAGGGAACAAATAGAACAAACCATCGCTGCAATCGAAGACCCGGCTGGTCATAAATACCAGGTCCACAAGGGGCCACCGATGGTCAATGCCGACTATACCGATGAAGAGAAAAAAGCGATGGAGATGCTGGGCCCGTCCGCCCCTGACGTCCCCGCCCTAACCAACCCGATCGAGGCATCGGCCGAATCGATAGGTCGTGGTAAAGAGCTATTTGAGAATTACTGCACCACCTGTCATGGATTGGACGGC
>JASJAT010000007.1 GCA_030066885.1 Arenicellales bacterium
GGGCGCGGTAGGTGGATGTTACCGTGCCCCTTTCCTTTGATTGGGTGATATCACAATGAGCATATTCTTACGGACAATCATGCTAGTTGCCGGTATGGCGTCCCTTGCTTTTACACAGGCTGCGTTAAGCGAACCAATACTCATGTCTGCGGACTGGGCGCGGCAAGCCTGTGCTGGGTGGAATGATATACCGGAGTTAACTGATAAACTGGTTAAATCGGGTTGGGTGACCAACGATCAAGACCGGGGTTACAAGGTATTGCATGTATATCGGACTGATTGTGAAAACAGCCCACCGGTTGAAATGCGAATAAGCATGCAAGATGAAAAGGCCCGCTGTGTCTACGGCGGTGCGGTTGAAAACGCGGAGCTGGATGATTCCGTTGACTATCTCATGCATGCCACGACAAAACGCTGGCTGGAAATGGGCAAAGGTGACTACGGGCCCATGATCGCCATGATGTTTAGACGCCTTAAGTTCGATGGTCCGAACTGGGAAGCGATGAAGAATATGGGGCCATTTGCAAAGTTTTTGTTACTAACCGGCTCAGTTACGTCCGATTCTTCTGCCTGCCCCTGAGACAAACAGTAGCGAGTAGTTTGTATCTAGTAACGAGTTACAGATTACTGTGGTGGCTACCCGTTACTAGCTATCAGCTACTTCCAGGTATTGGTTCTACTCTTGACTCGCCTGCTTCGGCCGAAATGACACGGGACTAGCGATCCACACGAATATATCTATTTTGGCATGTACCTTTGAATTTAATTATTTAATAATATTTGATTATTGGTAACTGATTAGTCAATAACTGCCGATCTGATACCGCTAATGGTTAAACCAGGGTCAAAGAGCACGGAGACACTTTACGATATGGAGCTAGATGCGCGTGGTTGGGACTGTCCTCTCCCTGTCATACATACGATAAGGGCACTCAACCGTTTAAATCCGGGACAAATTCTTCGTGTGGTTGCGACCGATCCGGGATCGATGGTCGATATCCCGGCCTATGCTAATCAGTCGGAAAACACTCTGTTGGAGTCTGTTGAAACCGAGGGTGAATTCCATTATCTAATCAAAAAAGGTTGAAGATCATTTTTACGGCTACTTAGAAAAGCCATACAACTTCAGGTATAGAAAGATGTCCGAGAAAAAATTGGCGTTGATTGCGACTAAAGGTACGCTGGACTGGGCTTATCCGCCCTTTATCCTTGCCTCCACAGCGGCTGCGTTAGGTTATAACGTTAATGTTTTTTTTACGTTTTACGGCCTTCAACTACTACGTAAAAAACTCGACCTTAAGGTCAGCCCCTTGGGCAACCCCGGCATGCCCATGCCAATGGGGATGAATAAATGGTTTCCTGTATTGGGAACAACTATTCCCGGGATGGAAACTGCCATGACCAAGATGATGAAACAGAAGATTAAAAAGAAAGGAGTGGCCAGCATAGAGGAATTACGCAACCTTTGTATTGAGGCAGACGTCAAGCTGATTGGATGTCAGATGACCATCGATCTGTTCGACATGAAACGGGAGGATTTTATCGACGAAATAGATCTCGGCGGTGCTTCCACATACTTTGAATTTGCCGGAGACGCGGACGTTCAGTTGTTTATCTGACTTCGCAGTACCAAGTGGCTAGAAGCTAGTCACTAGCTAGAACGCTAGCGGAATATCGGTACTCGGTACCAGTTACTGTTTTTCCACCGGATGCCCGTCCGCTAGCCATTGTTGCATATGTCCCTCCAGATTCCTGACGAGAGTAAATCCGTTCTGTAGCAGCATATACTCGGCAAAACCCGCTCGTGGTCCCACCTCGCAATAGACAACAATCTCCTTCTCTTTGTATGGTTTGAGCTGCGTGCCTCTACTCATTAAATCCATGACTGGAATATTGACGGCCCCCGGAATATGACTTTGGGCAAATTCTTCCCGCGTACGAACGTCCAATATCAAGGAAGGCGTTTCTCCGTTCTTTATCCGAGCAGCCAGTTCCGATCCCTTGATTGAATCCGCTGCAAGGGTCGTTGTGCAGATACCGAATACCAGGGCAAACACAACGAAAGTACTTCTTTTAACTGTGCTAATAAACATTCCCTACCTCCGTACCATTCGTAACTAAACCCGGGATTAAGTTACTCACCTAATCGGACCCGTAAAATTTCGGACCATCATTCCAGGCTAGTAATAAGTTTGTGGAATTCGACACTTCTCGCACTACAAGGTGGCCAGAATTAAACGTTTATAAATCATATTCTCTAACCATTAGTTGGTGAATGCGTAATGGTAATGATTTCAAAGTCCACGAGGTCGTCCCAGTATTTAATCCATTCGTCGAACAACCCGGGATGATCTGCTTCCATGACTTGAAAGCATCTATCCCCATCTACCTCAACCCAGCTCGAAACATACTGAAGACCTTCGGGAAGCATCCGGCCTCGCGTTTGATAGCGGTTATATACCGCTTCCTTTTTGCCTTCTTTGAAACGTTCAATCACCATGAACAACATATGTAAGACACCTATCTAACCTATCCTATTCCGCTCTATGTGATTCCGAGTTTAAGGACTTAGGTTACAGTTTTGTGAAGATAAAAACAGTAACTCATTGAAGCCAATAGCCTTAAGGCGCTGCTGATTATTTCGAGGCCTGGCCATTGCACAAAGACGGTTGCAACAATTAGTCGGGGCTTTTGTTGTAAACAGATATTCGAGTTGGTACGATCGTCACACTTTGTAGTGAACTCATGGATCGAACTAACCCCAATAGCAGGTAGCGGAGGAGAAAAACATGAAGAATAAACTTGCGGTGTTCACCGCGCTCACCACATTTTGGATCCAACCCGTAGCTTTCGCCGGCATGGCTGAAGCCGAAAAGTGGATAAACGATGAATTTCAACCGTCCACATTGTCAAAAGAAGAACAAATGAAAGAAATGGAGTGGTTTGTCAATGCGGCAAAACCCTTTGCCGGAATGGAGATCAACGTTCTGTCGGAAACCATACCAACCCACGAGTATGAATCCAAAACACTGACCAAAGCCTTTGAGGAAATCACCGGAATCAAAGTCAACCACCAGTTGCTTGGCGAAGGTGAAGTCGTCCAAGCCGTACAGACACAGATGCAGACCAAACGTAACCTGTACGATGCGTATATCAACGACTCTGACCTGATCGGGACGCATTCACGCTTACAACTGGCGGTCAACTTAACCGATTGGATGGCGGGCGACGGTGCGGATGTTACAAATCCCATGCTGGATGTCGACGACTTCATGGGCAAGTCGTTCACTACCGGTCCAGACGGTAAACTCTACCAGCTACCGGATCAGCAGTTCGCCAATCTTTATTGGTTCCGTTATGACTGGTTCCAACGCCCAGAGCTCCAATCCAAGTTCAAAGAGATATACGGTTACGAATTGGGTGTGCCGGTAAATTGGTCCGCGTACGAAGACATTGCCGAATTCTTTTCTGAGCACGTCAAAGAGATCGACGGCGTTCGCGTTTACGGACACATGGATTACGGCAAACGCGCACCGGACCTCGGATGGCGCATGACTGATGCCTGGCTGTCCATGGCCGGGGCCGGTGACCAAGGCCTGCCCAACGGTCGCCCCGTGGACGAATGGGGTATCCGAATGGAAGAAGGCTCTTGCAATCCGGTTGGCGCATCGGTGTCCCGGGGCGGCGCTGCCAATGGTCCCGCAGCGGTATACGCTATTCGCAAGTGGGACGAATGGCTGCGTAAATACGCACCGCCGGGAGCCGCGAGCTATGACTTTTATCAGTCGCTACCGGCCCTTTCGACGGGCAACGTGGCACAACAGATCTTCTGGTATACCGCTTTCACCTCATCGATGGTTGCGCCCAAGAGTGAAGGTAACAACACGGTAGATGACGACGGTAACCCGCTGTGGCGTATGGCACCCTCTCCGCATGGTCCTTATTGGGAAGACGGCATGAAGCTTGGTTATCAGGACGCGGGATCCTGGACTCTGTTTAAATCAACTCCGGTGGATCGGCGAAAAGCGGCATGGCTGTACGCGCAGTTTACGGTTGCCAAAACAGTGTCTTTAAAGAAGACCCACGTGGGTCTCACGCCGATTCGCGACAGCGATATTCGGCATGAGTCTTTCACCGAGCGTGCACCCAAGCTCGGTGGCCTAGTGGAGTTTTATCGCTCACCAGACCGCGTCCGATGGTCACCGACCGGCGTTAATGTGCCAGACTATCCGAAACTGGCTCAGATCTGGTGGCAACAGATCGGTGACGTTAATTCAGGTGCTTTCACACCTCAAGAAGCCATGGACAGGCTTGCGGGCGAAATGGATCAGGTGATGGCCCGTATGCAGGCCGCGGATGAAAAGGCCCAAACCTATGGAGGTTGTGGGCCTCGCCTGAATGATGAATCAGACCCCGCCACCTGGCTGGAGAAACCCGGTTCACCTAAGGCTAAAGTCAATGAGAAACCGCAGGGAGAGACTATTGACTATAACGAACTGGTGAAGCGCTGGGCGGAAAGCGGGTAGCTAACCGGTAATCCACATTTCGGCCTTAAATACGGGGAGCTCCACGCTCCCCGTATCGGTTAGACTTTACCGCTCAGCGGTCCTTTGCTGCTAGCTACCCGTAGCTACAAGCCTATCCACGTGCCGGGAGACCACTAAACCCTCTCGTTACCAACACCAGTGGACAAACATTGTGGGTATTGAGCTTAAAAAAGTAACCAAACAGGTTGGAGCCGAAACCTACATCTACGAAACAGATCTGTCGTTCGAAAAAGACGGATTTAACATACTGCTTGGCACTACCCTCTCCGGAAAAACCACGCTGATGCGTCTCATGGCCGGACTGGAACGCCCCAGCTCAGGTGAAGTTTGGTTCGAAGGTCAAGATGTGACGGGCATCCCCGTGCAGAAAAGAAGCGTAGCAATGGTCTACCAACAGTTCATTAACTATCCGAACTTCAACGTCTTCGAAAATATCGCCTCGCCTCTGCGCGTGTCCGGTGTATCCTCCCAGGAAATCAAGCAGCGGGTCGGAAAGATCTCGGACCTTCTAAAACTGACACCTTTTTTAGACAGGTCGCCTGACGAGTTATCGGGCGGCCAGCAGCAGCGAACAGCCCTGGCCCGGGCACTTGTTAAAAACGCGGCGCTCGTTCTCCTTGATGAACCCCTGGCAAACCTGGACTATAAACTTCGTGAGGAACTCCGCGACGAATTACCCAAATTATTCCAGGATACGGGAGCCACTGTCGTATACGCCACCAGTGAACCACTGGAAGCCTTAATGCTTGGAGGTAGAACAGCAACCCTTCACGAGGGGCGAGTCACCCAGTATGGCCCGACCAGTCAGATCTATCGAGCCCCCAACACACTGGTTAGTGCCCAGGTCTTCTCCGATCCACCAATTAATACCGCTCCTGTCGAGAAGAAAAATGACACTTTTCATCTGACCGATTTGATCAACTGGTCGGTACCGGTTGAATATGCCAACCTGTCGGATGGCCAATATGTGATTGGTGTCCGGCCCCATCACCTCACCGTTGGCACCGCAACTGAAGACATGGTCAGGTTAAACGGCACCGTACAGATCGCAGAGATTAGTGGTTCCGAAAGCATCATTCACTTTAACGTGGAGGGCCATACTTGGGTGTCGGAATCGCATGGTGTACATCAGTTCAAAGTTGGAGATTCTGTAGAACTGTCGCTCGACGTATCTCGTTGTTTTTATTTTCATCAGAGTGGCGAATTGGTTGCCGGATAAACGTCACGACTTATCAAAGATGGCAAAAATCACCCTAGACAGAATCAAGCACAGTTATCTGGCCAAGCCGGATGATCCGGATGACTGGGCACTCAAAGAGGTGGACGAGGTTTGGGAAGACGGCACTGCCTACGCTCTGCTTGGCCCCTCAGGTTGCGGGAAAACCACCTTGTTGAACATCATCTCGGGATTGATCACCCCAACTCACGGGCGTGTCCTGTTTAACAACGACGATGTTACCAACACGCCGACAACCGAGCGCCACATCGCACAGGTCTTCCAGTTCCCCGTGGTGTACGACACCATGACAGTGCAGGAAAATCTTGCATTTCCTTTGCGCAACCGAGGTGTAGACAAGGACAAGATCAAAACACGCGTTCACGAAATCGCCAAAATGCTGGATCTTAGCGAAATGCTTTCGCGACGAGCTTCAGGCCTGACGGCCGATGGCAAACAAAAAATCTCGCTGGCGCGGGGGCTGGTCCGGGACGACGTCAATGTCATAATGTTTGACGAACCATTGACCGTGATCGATCCGCACCTTAAGTGGTTATTGCGTTCGAAGCTAAAGGAGCTTCATCAAAGCGTGGGGGTCACCATGATTTATGTCACCCATGACCAGACCGAGGCTTTGACGTTCGCCGATCGTGTCGTAGTGTTGCATGAAGGGACCGTAGTCCAGATTGGTACGCCGGTCGAACTGTTCGAGGAACCTCAACACACCTTTGTCGGGCATTTCATCGGTTCTCCGGGTATGAATTTCCTGCCGTGCGACATTATAGACGGTGTCGCAAGCTTCGCTGGGAACACAATTGAAACGGCAACCCAGCAATTACCGGAAGTCCGTCCGGAATCACTGGAAGTGGGTGTTCGACCTGAGTTCATCCATTTCGACCAGAAGGGATTTCCCGTGAAAATAGACAAGGTGGATGACCTGGGGCGCTATCAACTGGTCCAAACCCAGCATCAGGGCCACAGCATTAAGATTGTTTTGAATGAGGGTGAGGAAATACCTTCGGAAAATCCCTGCATCGTTTTCGATCCGAAATACACCCGGCTCTACGCTGACGGTTGGGTAATCAACTAACCCCATGAATAAAACACCTAATCCAAAGGCATGGTTGTTCGTAATACCGGTTGTGGTCCTGGTGGCGTTCAATGCGCTTATACCTTTAATGACCGTGGTCAACTATTCCGTTCAAGAAACATTCGGTGATAACGTTTTCTTCTGGGAAGGGATGAAGTGGTTTGAAGAGGTTCTCAGATCAGAGCGATTCCACGAATCCTTCCTCAGGCAGATCGCGTTCACCGGCATGATTCTGGTTATCGAGATCCCTCTCGGTATCGCCATTGCATTGGCTATGCCACGTAAAGGACCTTGGGTATCCGTTTGTCTGGTCTTGATGGCGCTGCCATTACTGATTCCGTGGAACGTCGTGGGCGCCATGTGGAATATCTTTGCACTACCCGACATCGGGCTGTTGGGACGCATGATCAATGGCCTGGGTATCGACTATAACTTCACCCAACAACCTGTTTCAGCGTGGTCGACGACCGTACTTATGGATGTATGGCATTGGACTTCTCTGGTTGTATTGTTGTCCTACGCCGGTCTCAGTGCAATTCCAGATGCCTATTACCAGGCGGCAAAAATAGATGGAGCTAACGCTTGGGCGGTGTTTCGCTTTATTCAACTTCCCAAAATGAAGCGCGTCCTGACCATCGCCATCTTGCTGCGTTTCATGGATAGCTTCATGATATACACTGAGCCCTTCGTATTGACCGGTGGAGGACCTGGCAATACGACCACATTTCTATCCATCGACCTGGTTAAAATCGCGTTGGGCCAGTTCGATCTTGGGCCCGCCGCGGCCATGTCACTGATTTATTTCTTGATCGTGCTGTTGGTGTCCTGGATCTTTTACACCTTAATGATGCGAGGCGAGGAGAACTGAGTTGAATAACTATAAATGGCTCGTTACCACGCTATACATCTTGTTCTTAATGTTGCCTATCTACTGGCTTTTGAACATGTCGTTCAAGACGACTAACGAAATTCTAGGCACATTCTCCTTGTGGCCACAAGATTTCACATTCGACAACTACAAGAAAATTCTTACCGATCCAACTTGGTACAACGGTTATATAAATTCCATCACCTATGTGGTGATCAATACCGTAATATCGGTTACGGTAGCGCTTCCCGCGGCGTACGCTTTTTCGCGTTACCGTTTTCTCGGAGACAAGCACCTTTTCTTTTGGTTGTTCACCAACCGCATGGCACCTCCAGCCGTTTTTGCCCTGCCCTTCTTCCAACTTTACTCCGCCATGGGATTGTTCGATACGCACATCGCCGTAGCGCTTGCACATTGCCTGTTCAACATTCCACTAGCCGTGTGGATATTAGAGGGATTTATGTCAAGCGTACCTAAGGAGTTGGACGAGACGGCCTATTTAGATGGCTATTCTTTCTGGCGCTTTTTCTTAAAAATATTTGTGCCGACCATCGCGGCGGGAATCGGCGTAGCAGCATTCTTTTGCTTCATGTATTCGTGGGTCGAGCTATTGCTCGCAAAAACATTGACCTCAGTCGCAGCTAAACCCATAGCCGCGACCATGACGCGAACTGCAAGCACCGCCGGCTATGAACTTGGACTACTGGCCGCGGCGGGGACGTTGACCATCATTCCGGGCGCTTTCGTCATCTATTTTGTACGCAACTATATCGCCAAGGGATTTGCCCTTGGCCGGGTATAGCCTATGTCTATGGGTAAAGACATTCTGGGGTCTTGTTGTCTTGGCAGGTTGTGGTTCGGAATTCAAGCCTTACCGTATTCGGTTGAATCGTGGCGGGTGCCGGCCTCCAGCCGCCTTGCTCTTTTGCGGGACCCAGTGCCGGTGGTTTTACTGGGTGCAGGGGGCCATTAAATGATAGATTTGTCTTGGATGGCGTGGACCTGGCCGACTGCCGCTTTCTTTGTCTTCATCTTTCTTTGTCTTTCAGCCATGGCAGTCTGGGAGCGGTACGATCCCGGTGGCTCCCCCCGCCGCGGTGTATTAGGCCTAGACACTACACGCGGCGACCGTTTGTTTATATCCCTGTTGGGAAGCGCGTTTATTTTCCTCGCTTACCTGGGCTTCTTTGGCACCCCTTTGTGGATCCCTCTGGGGATATCTATCGTCTATGGATTTGCGGTATTCAAGTGGGTGTAGTTAGTAGGAAGTTAAAAGTCAAAAAGAACCATCGCCAAGAACGCTGCCATCGCAAAGCTCTGTACCAGTGGATTGGATCCGGATATATCAAAATAGTTTAACCACTTTTGAGTAATGATCTACACACCAGGTAAAGTTTATGAATGACCCTATTTTTCACATGATCAATGCCGCACCTACCCCAGTCGCACCCTTTTCTCATGCAGTGGAATCGGGCAATTGGGTTTTCCTAACGGGACAGATGCCAACGGATCCAGACGACGATACTGCACCACTGCCCGAGGGTATAGCGGCACAAACGCGTCGTGTAATGGACAACCTGGCCATCGTGCTCAAAGGTGTGGGCCTCGGGTTGGAACATGTGGTCTCGGCACGGGTTTTTCTGACCCATTTTGAGCGGGATTACGCGGAGATGAATGAAGTGTATCAGTCTTACTTCACTCCCGATCGGCTGCCGACCCGGACCTGTGTCGGGGTAACCGGGCTCGCTGTGAACGCCCTGGTCGAAATCGACGTAATTGCCCGCCGACCTTAGATAATACGAATCGGCGCGGGGTCGCGCCTCCTACGGTTCTGCTTACTGTCGCGGTTGTAGGAGCGGCGCCCTCGCCGCGATAATCGGCGCTCCTAAATTGTTAGCTCGTTAACACTTCGCAAAACCGATCGATCTCTGTCTCCGTGTTGAAATAGTGTACCGAGGCACGGACAACCTCACTGAGATTACGTTCCCCCATGTCTAACTGGGCACTGGTGACTCGCGCGACGTCGGTATTGATCCGACTCCGGCTCAGTCGCTTCATTATCGATTCGGCACTTTCGTTCTCTTTGCTGAATGTCACAATACCGCTTAGCTCACTACCGATATCATGTGTCGAAATCTTATCTAACTGATTCAGTCGTTGGCGTAATTGAGCCCCCAGCGCTCGAACACGCAGCCAAATCGCTTCCACCCCTATTTCAAGTGCATATTCCACCGCACGAGCCAGACCTATTTGACCCGCAACATACCGTTCCCAGTTTTCAAAACGTTTGGCATCGGGCCTCATCTTGTATTTGTTTTTCTCATACCAAGTAGCAGATTTGAGGTCAATGAACGGAGGTTCTAGGGTTTCGGTTATTGAATTTTTGACATACAACACGCCAGTTCCTCTCGGCCCGCGTAAAAACTTTCGACCTGTAGCGGACAACAAGTCACAACCGATTTTTCTAACATCGATGGGTATCTGCCCAGTCGATTGACAGGCATCGAGCAGGTATAGAATTTTATACTTGTTGGCAATCCTACCTATTTCTTCAACGGGATTGACCAGCCCCTGATGGGTCGGCACGTGTGTAATTGAGATCAGTTTGGTCTGATCACTGATCATTTCTTCTAGACCTTGCAACGACACTTGTCCGCTATCATCATTGGGAGCAACATCGATAACAACTCCGCTACGTTTGGTCATTTGCAGAAAACTCAAATAATTACTCACGTATTCGGTCTTGGTGGTAATGATCCGATCCCCGGGTCTAAACGGGATCGAGTAAAACGCCATGTCCCAAGCTCGGGTGGCGTTTTCGACGTAAGCAATCTCAGCAGATTCGCAATTAAAAAACTTCGCGAACGAGGTGTAGAAACCATCTAACCGCTCAACGTTCTGCTCCAGCGCCTCGTAACCTCCGATCTTCCTCTCCAGTTCCAAGTGTTCGAGGACAACATCGGCTACTGGATCGGGCATCAAGGAAGACCCAGCATTGTTGAAATGCACGACATATTTACATCCCTTGGTCTCTGCTCGAATACGACCGATATCAATAGCGTGCACTTGATGCGTTTCCTCTATTCCTTCCGGATTATGTGGCTCAATGTCCCGATATCTTCAATGTATCTATATGTAGGCACCTGGATGTCTAAGCCCTGAATCTGGGTGCTACTGTAGTCGTTGTCATTGCAGATCCATGGGCTTAAATCCCTAGATAACCGTTTACAACATGCAGGAATGAAGATGATCAGGCCACGTGGCCGGCCAAAGACATTCCCGAATGATTATTCTGAAAATGCTTTTTGAGCAGGAAATTATTTTGCCGCGGCAGCGTTTGATATCCCAGCCAGTGCTTTCTCTATTTTTGAGAGTACTTCCTCGCAACCAGAAATGCCGTGCCTACTCTGGAGGTAGCTGGGTTCGTTATAAGTAATCCAGACTTTCCCTCCGTCGTCTTGCCAAATCAGTGCTTTCTGTGGGAGGTCTATGGCAACAGTCTGTTGGCATTTCATTAACGGCGCACCGACTTTCGGGTTTCCAAAAATAACAAGTTCGGTAGGATTGAGCTGGACGCCTACGCTGTTTGCACCGTCAGAATGTTTTATCCGATTGAATATCTTCATTCCCTTTTCTTTCAGAATACCCTCCAAGCGTTCGGCAGTTTCAGCCACATTGTAGCCACTTTCAACACTAATCATCCCGTCTGCCGCCATCACCGGCACTACAAGAACCAAGTTAATCAGACCTACAAATAAACATTTTTTCATTTTTACCCCAGTATTAAAACAAATCAGTACGAACTCCACTTGAGCCAGTCGATGTTCAAATTCAAGGTTTACTAGTCTACCGTAAGGATCTCAAGTATGTGGCCATTGGGGTCTAAAAAATAAACGCCACGCCCACCACCACGATGATTAATGCTCATGTTCTCGAGCCCCCCTGGTCCACTCCCGTATGGTATCCCCTCTGCTTGGATACGATTAAATATCTGATCGAATTCTTCCTCACTGACTTTAAAGGCATAGTGGTGAGCGTCAAACCCAGAGCGGTTGTCGAAATCCATAGTCAGCGAGTTGTTCACACGCACGGGTGCAAAATGCGATACTTCCCCATCGTAGGACAAACCAAATATCCGCGCAAAAAACTTTGCTGATTCTATTTTGTCGTGCGACGGTACAATCGTATGGTTTAGTTCTATCGCCAAGATAAACTCCCCGGTGATTAGTTCAATAACGGTCACCAACCCTAACGTTATTAAATGTATCAGATACTGCAATGAACGAAACAATAAAAAAGTTTGGATACCCAAAAAATGTACTAAGCGAGTACGAGCATTGGGTTGTCCTACTCAGACCTAAACAAGTGACTGCGGGCAGTCTTGTGCTGGCTTGCAAAGAGCCCGCGACCAGTTTCTCGGAGGTTTCAGTCTCGGCATATTCAGAACTCGCTCAAGTAACTAAGGCCATGGAGAACGCACTAAAGCGCAGCGTCGAATACGAGAAAATCAACTACCTGGCACTAATGATGGTTGACAAGGAAGTACATTTTCACGTTCTGCCTCGCTATCAGGGAGTACGCCGAATTGTGGGCGTGACATTTACGGACGAGGCTTGGCCAAAACCGGCTGACATCACAAATGTGACGGAACTGACCGACCAAGAATTCAAGCAATTGCACGCTTTTATAAAAAATCACTGGGATAACTGAAGTCGTGCTTACCGGTGGGATCTTTATTCGCAATTACAGCCAAGCCACTCGATACTCTTAAATTGAGCGACTCGGCTGCCAATCAACCGCAGAAGGTGCTAAGCCCAGGTTCAACAACCGCAGCAAGCACCATCTCGTTTCTGCCTTACTTTATGGTTTTGGTGGCTGGTGTACTGTGGGGAATGACATTCTCACTGGCAAGAATTGCTACGGAAGAACAAGCCCATCCACTCGGCTTGGCATTCTGGCAGGCGTTCGGCGGTGGTTTGATTTTGCTATTGGTTTGTTTGATTCGCCGTAGTTGGCCAGCACTCACGATGGACACTTTAAAACGCTCTTGCGTTATAGCCCTATTGGGTACAGCTGTCCCCGGCACCATGTATTTTTATGCAGCGTCCCGAGTTCCCGTGGGTGTTCTCGCAATTACAGTTGCCTTGGTACCCATACTGACCTATGCATTGTCTCTAGCTCTGAGGGCTGATCAATTCTCCAATAGGCGCTTTCTAGGTATTGCCGCCGGCTTCGCGGCTATTGTTCTTCTGATCGCGCCGGAAACCAGCTTACCAAACCCAGCAATGGCGCAATGGGTACTCTTGGCCTTAGGTGCGGCAGTGTTTTACACACTCGAAAACGTTTACGTTGATGTTTACATCCCGAAAAGCACCGATATGGTTGTGCTGTTAATGGGCGGGCTGATCATTGCCGGAGTTATATTAGTACCGTTAGTCGCGACGTTGGATGCCTTTGTTCCCATCACTTATCCACTAGGAAATCCCGAGTGGGCAATTTTGGGAATGATCGTCGTGAGTAGCGTTGCTTATGTCATATTTCTATATGTTATTAAGCTCTTTGGCGCCGTTTTTGCTAGCGTTACCGCCTATGTTATTACTGTATTTGGAGTTTTTTGGGGCATTTTACTGTTCAACGAACAGCACTCATTTTGGGTGTGGGGCGCCTTAATTCTCATGTTATTGGGGATGTCACTGGTCAAACCCAGGCAAAGAACCTAGCCTATTCCTGATAAAATAGGCCGTTTCCCGTTATTTCATCGATATTATGAACTCTCGCCGTTAACCCATTGTCTTATTTTCTTTATTTTCTTTTTAAAGTATTATTGGCCCCGGCGCTACCGCCCTCAATACAGGTACTCGGAAAATCCTTACCTTCAACCCCCACGGTCGAAGTTGCATTGCTCCGAACCTGAACGAAGAACAAAAGCAATAAAAGTAATGGGGGCGGTAGCTCCTATTCATCTAGATGCTGTCCATCCATGCCGCAGGTCTTCGCTTAAAGCCTCTACCCTCGTCTCAGCTTGGGGGAACCGTGAACTCTGCTATACTTTTATTAACACCCTCCTTTTGGCTGCGGCAATAGATGTCGCGGCGACTACCACTTACCAAACGACAGTTTCGGTCTAGTGCAAGTTGCAGTTTTATCTATGCCCTAGCGGTGAGTATTGACTACTCACTTTACGTTTACTTTTAGTGAATCGCCCAGGCATCACTAAAGGTGTGGTTTAAATTTGCAGTAGACAAACAAAGGCTGGCTAGCTCTAGCGATTGCCAATCGAGCAAACGACAGACGACCGCCAAGTCTGAGGGACTAGATAATGCAACGAGTTAAAAGCGAGAAGAGAAAGACGCAACACGGCTTCACTCTTATCGAATTAATGATTGTCGTGGCGATCATCGGTATCTTGGCCTCTCTCGCATTACCGGCTTATGAAGACTACGTCATCAAGGCCAAATCGAGCGAAGGCATACTGGCACTTAGTCAATGTCGCACCACTATATCCGAGGTCTACCAGACCGCAAACGCGGGAGATACCGTGGGTGCCAACGGTTGGGGTTGTGGCGAGGGTGCAACCCAGACGCAATACGTATCTCTGATTCAGACCGATGCCAACGGCGTAATCACAGTCACACTTCGTAATATCGACTCCACGGTGAACGGCAGTACATTACAATTAGTGCCCGAAAGCAGTTTTGGGACAGCGGCAGTTGTTGGAGACATACCTGTACAATTGTCGGGATTTGACTGTGTGTCGGGTGGGGGGAACCCGATACTCGAACAGTATCTTCCTGGTTCCTGCAAGTAGTATTACAGTAGCTAGTGGCTTGGTACACTAGCTACTAGCCCAGGGTATTCGATACTTTAGCCCAACATTTCACGTGACAAAATCCCGGTGAGACAACCTATCGCACCGGCCGCTTTACCGAGTTCCGCGGCGGGTGTGGCCACACAATCGATACCGTTTGATTCGTAAAAAGCCTTGGTGTGTGGGTTTTGATCTACCATTAGAATTTTGCGGCGTCCCAACGTGACAAAATTTAAAGCACGATTGTGCTCAACCTCATCATTTTGAGGAACAAAAATAACCTTATAGCCAGCTTCTCTTAGCGCAAGTACCGCCGCATGTGGCGTACGCCGTGGCCAAGCAATTGCTAAATCTTTGTCGACAACACGAAGCATACCCATCAAATGCATCGTTCCAAATGGCATGTCAACCGGTGTCAAAACAATACCGAGTTCGTTAAGCAGTAGAGAAATTTGTTTTGCCGCGGCACCATTCGTACGTAACCCTTGCCCTAACAAAACCTGCTCTTTGTTTATCCAAATAAGATCCGCCCCTTCAAAAGTGGCGTGGGCTACCAAAGTCCTTAGTATAGGGACACCCATTTCAATCAATCGCTTGGCGACTACCCTTTCTTCACCCGCCCGAACAGTTGAAGCGGGGCGTGCAAGGATGGCACCTTGGGGTGTCATCGCAAACAGGTCAGCACAAAACATTTGGTTCGGTGTGGGCTCACTGTCAGGATTGAGCAGATTCACCTCAACATCATTTTCGCGATAACGTTCAGCCATTTGGTCATGTTCTTCTTGGGCTCGCGGAATATCTAATGAGGCCAACATCTGTACTTCATTTGGGTTCTGCATTGAAGCAACTAATTCAGAACCCGGGCGGTGTAACAACACCGATTTGAGCGTGCCCCACTCATTGTTAATACCGCATGCTGTCCAAACATCTCCCAATTCTTCGCTATGCGAACGGTCCCGCTGAGCCCACCCTTGCCCGCCATAGGGTGCCGTATCAAACGTATCTCTCATCGTCTATACAAAAATCAGTCAGGAGCTGCTGTTTTTCTAATTTCATCCACTTCACCCCTTGGGTCTGCCTCCCGCCTTTCTCCGCGTTGCATATAACAGAGTTCGCGGCATGTCACGAGGGTATGTCGACAGGGCGACAATAAGTTTCGCGGAGTAGGACACAACATAGCAGGGCGAGAATGTTTGCGGCAAGGATAAACAGAAATGCAGTGGTGTAAGCGTGTTCACCGTAGATCCGAGCACCGTCCAAGGTCTCTCCGGTCCAATTCAGATCTAACATCCAGCCCAACATGGGCTGCATTACAGCTCCAGAACCGACCACACCCATATTCATAAACGCCAGTGCGGTGGCGCTGTTTTCGGGTGCATTTAGTTCCCTTACAGAGCCGAAGCAAATAACGATAGCCGAGCCACAGAAACCATTTAAGAAAAATAGTGTGGCCAAGATAAACGGGCTGGTGATTGGTAGCAGGACCAGCGTTGCGAATGAAAGTGTGGCGGCGATCAAACCAGCATACATAACTGGTTTACGTCGACCAATACGATCAGATAGCCAACCTAATATCGGGGCACTTATCGCCCACCCGAGAAATACAAAAGAAGCGATGCCCGCCGCCTGAGGCACCGGTAATTCCTTAATACTGCTTAACCAGGGGACAGCCCACAACCCCGAAAATGCTAACAAGGTGGAAGTGGGGCCAAATCCGATTCCCGCACACAACCAGCTTTGTACATTCGACGTGACTGCCTTTAATCCAGCAAACGGTTTGGAATTTCTAGTACTCGCAAGCTGTTCCGCTGATCGATGTGGCACAATGAAAAAAATCAATATCGACAAGATCACAGCAACAATTGCCAACAAGAAAAACGTATGCCGCCAACCTACTTGCTCTACAGCAAGACGTAATGGTGCTTGACCAAGCATGGCACCCAGCATCCCAACCGTGGTCAACGCCCCCGAAAGGAAAGCGAAATGTTTCGCAGGAAACCAATACGTAGCAATCGTTAGGGTGCTGACAAACCCGAATGCTACGGTTCCCCCGATTAAGAGCCGACTAACCGAAGCAGTTGTCAGCGTATCGCTGTAGCCAAAACCTAAAGAAGCGAACGCACAAAATATCAATGCGACGGACATTAGTTTGCGTGGACCAAATCGGTCCAGCAACATGCCGACAGGAAGCTGGATACCCACATAAGAGTAAAAATAGAAAGCTGACAGTGACCCCAACGCAGCCCCTCCCACAACAAAATCCCGCATCAGTTCGTTGGTCATCACACTCGGGGCGACTCTCTGTGTGAATGCATAACCGAAGAACAGTGTTCCAAGCACAAAGGCCATGATGGCCCGACTTCGAGTTACAGACTCGGTCGAGATGGGTGGTCTATCAGTCAAGTAAGTTAGCGGACCGCACTCAGATCGCAGATAATCCTAAACGTCAACGAAAGCGATTATTTGGATAAACACTGTCTCGTGGTGGAAAATGTATTTGACGACATTCCAACTTAGCACAGGAAAGGAGCGAGGTTAGAATTGCCGTCCCAATATTAACGAAATCCAAGCACATAGCCTACTTAAAATCCTGTTGCCGATTAACCCATGCCCGAACTACCCGATGTAACTCTGTACGTTGAAGGTATGCGTGAACGTATCGTTGGAAACATTCTCCGGAAACTCCGTGTTCAAAGTCCGTTCGTACTGCGAACGGTCGAGCCTCCTATTTCCACACTGGAGGGGCGACAAGTGCATAGTGTCGAACGTCTAGGTAAAAGAATCGTCATTGCTCTTGAATCCCAATTCTTCGTGGTTATTCACTTAATGGTTTCGGGGCGATTGTGGTGGCGTAAACCGGACATAGCCATCCCCAGGGGTAAGGGATTGGCAGCACTAGATTTCGATAACGGTTGCTTGCTGTTTACTGAAACGAGCAAGAAAAAGCGTGCATCTCTACACCTAGTCGAAGGTGAGACCAGGCTTGCGGAATTTGACCGAGGTGGTCTAGACATTTTGCATAGTGATTTTGCGACGTTCGTAAAAGTTCTGATACGGGAAAACCACACACTGAAACGGGTCTTGACTGACCCACGGATTTTTAGCGGTATAGGCAATGCCTACTCGGATGAAATATTATTCACGGCACAGTTGTCACCATTCAAACAAACCCAATCCCTGACTAATTCTGAACGACGTCGGCTCTTCGAGGCGTCAGTTAAAACTTTGACAAGCTGGACTGAAAAACTGCGCGCTGGGCTCAACGGGCGCTTCCCCGAAAAAGTCACAGCATTCCACGATGATATGGCAGTACACGGAAAATACCGGCACCCCTGTCCCGTATGCGCTTCACCCGTTCAGCGCATCGTTTACGCCGAGAGAGAAAGCAACTACTGTGCAAAGTGCCAGACGAGCGGACGTTTGCTCGCGGACCGTTCTTTGTCTCGCTTACTCAAACAAAACTGGCCGAAAACCTTGGATGAACTTGACTAAGCCGGATATAGAATATCAGGCTCACCCTCGCGTTTGGTTTACGCTTTCTTCCCATTTAGGCCCAATTTTTACCGTAACAGCCATGGTCACGATAAACACACCGAAGACGAAAACCCAGGGTGACACGAAAACCGACTCCAATAGACGAGTAAGGCTATAGGAAACAAAGTAGCCGAGAAGAACGATATATACGATGGTTCGTGAATGAAAATCTCGGCCGGCTATCAACAATCCAGCCAAATACCCAAGCGCCCCAACTCCGGACACGATAAGTGCAGTCAGGATTGCCGAGGGCCAAGACAATTCGACTGCGTAGTACATAGCTTGATAGGTATTACTCGCAAGCTGTAACGCAGCAAAAATTGCAGCACATAAAAACAGGGCGGGATAACGTGACATGGGTTTTTATTATACGACTGACCCAAGGTTAAAAAGCATAACTGCACTAAAAAAAGAAGCGTTGCTCGCCTCTAAATACAAGCTACTAGCAATCCTGTCATGAAGGGTAGATCCGAAATCCGGTAGGAGCGGTACCCCGCCGCGACGCGGCTGGATTCCCGCTAACAGCATGCGGGAATGACGATATTGGGACAAGTTACGCGTCACTCTTGTTCACTTATTTCCCGATATCAACAAACGGCTTTATTGACAGAATTAGAATGAACAGAGCAATCGCAAGATAGACTAAAAACCGAACGGGATCCTCTTTTACTACATCCAGGATTGTTCGATTTTTACCCCCTTGTTTTAGCTGAGTATACTCGCCTCTTGCCTTAGAAAACCTTTCTTGTTGGTATTGCGCAATAAGTAGCTTGGCTTGCTCTAAGTGCACATCATCGTGCAACCATATTGCAGGCACCGATATCCCCCAATTTCCAGCGGATGTCTCATAAAAGTCGATTTTGTTATTGGTTAATAACGCCCGTACTTCATCTGCTTCATCATCAGGTACACCTCGAAGGTCGAATAAGCGAACTGGCATAGTGAAGATGGGGTAACTGATTTCTCGGCAAGTAAAAGTACCTCCAATCCCTCCCCAATCAGTGACCCATGTCACTGCGCGGACGATATATGCCTTCTGTATCCAACTCAAAATATTCATCTACTTGAGGGTGGCGTAGGGGTTTGCCGGACTCGTCTGGCAAGAGGTTTTGCTCTGAAACGTAAGCAACGTATTCTGTCGTATCGTTTTCGGCGAGGAGATGATAGAAGGGTTGATTTTTATGTGGCCTGATATCTTCCGGGATGGACTCATACCATTCTTCGGTATGGTTGAATGTCGGATCTACATCGAATATCACGCCGCGGAAGGGATAAATCCTGTGGCGAACAACTTGCCCGATTTGGAATTTGGCTAATTTAATCATTTTTGGCCCACTATTCTAACTTAACCGTGTCGAGGACCAGGGGCAATGTTTCCTTAAGCAAGTCTAAATCCTCGTCTGTGCCTGCCGAAATCCTAATGCATCGACTCTGTGGCGCTACCAGCGGCATGCGTACAAAAACACCCCGTTCGATCAAACCTTGAAGAACGGCTTTGGCATAAGCGCTATCACCACCGCAATCCACAGCGACGAAATTCGTGGCGGACGGTAACGAGTCAAGTCCATTTTCAGTTGCGATACTCCTGATTGTCTCTCGCGCTTTTTTGACTTTGGTCTGAATCTCTTCCAAATAGCTCTGATCCTCCAAGGCCGCGAGTGCAGCCGCTTGCGCGATCCTGCTTACACCAAAGTGGTTACGAATCTTATCGAAAGCTCGGATCAAGCTCTTGTCACCTATGCCGTAACCTATCCGCATGCCCGCCATACCATAAGCCTTGGAAAATGTTCGAAATCGAATGACCCGAGTGTTGTTAACGTCCAGGGAAGGCGCCGTATCAACCGGTGCGAACTCGATGTAGGCCTCGTCCAAACATAGTAAAGACCCCTCCGGGACTGCATCTATCATAGCCTGTACAGTATCAGCACCATGCCAGGTCCCCATGGGATTGTCTGGATTTGCCAAATATATTAAAGGCGCGGCTTTCTGACTCGCCAGTTCGATTAGGGCTTCTGGATCTTCCGCGTCATCAACGTAGGGGACAGTACACAACTCACCCCCAAACCCAGTAACATGGTAGTTGAAAGTTGGATACGCGCCGAGCGACGTGACAACCGGAGTGCCTTTACTGACCAGGAGCCGGACCAGGTAGCCGAGCAATCCGTCTATTCCCTCACCCACCACAATGTTCTCGGCAGGCACGTCGTGGTACTTGGCCAACGCCTGTTTCAGATCATAGTTTTCTGGATCACCGTACTTCCATATATCACGAGCTGCCTCCACCATCGCTTGAACGGCCCTAGGTGACGGCCCGAAGACATTTTCGTTGGCGCCAATACGTGCCAGAAACTGTGCACCGCGTTCTCGTTCTTGGGTTTCAGGGCCAACAAAAGGAACAGTAGCGGGCAGTTCTGCTATTAAACTTGTATAGCGTGGTCCAATCATATGCTCCTCAGCTTGTTATACCTATTTTTGTTAATAAATAAGAAATCATAAAAACACTGAGGCCGACCCATCGAATCATGTTGGCACGACTATGGGCTGATACAAATCGATCTGATATACCTATCGATTTATAGTGTTTTAAATTGTTCATCGACTGCTTCCAAACTATAACAATGCTCGCCAAGAACGCACCAAAAAATAGAAGCAACGGGGATAAGGGGATTTCATCCTGCAAGAGATACGCGATCAGGAGAGGAACTAACGGCAATAACAATGTGTGCACTCCGGACTGGGTTTCCGCGTCAACCCTTTTTAACTCTTCCTCCGCCAGTTCACCTCTAGCATTATTTATCAATCGCGTTGAATGAAAAATACAGGTAAACGCGATGATACATCCTATGATGAGTATTGACGACATTCTATCCAAATACAGGCTCTATGAATTTAGCGATGTTGTCCATGTGAAGGGTACCATTCTAATTTGCCTTAACACTTCGATGTATTCAATCCAGATACCTGTGGAAATTTATGATACTCACTGCGATGAATGCTAGCGCAAAACCGAGTAGTGCGAGATAGTCCGCATAAAGATCGGTAATGCTGTTGCCTTTTAACAGCGGGCCACGGATTACCTCTACGAAATACGTGAAGGGGAGTGCGCAACATAGCCGATCCTAGGCCTTATTTGGCTTAACTCACTTAAAAGGTCGAGTCCGAAAACGTGCAGTACCCGTCGTTGGGCGGACTATTCCAGAAAGCAACCTAATGGTGGGGGTTTTTCCAGCAGCATTGGGTCCGAGCAAACCAAAGATTTCACCCGGAGCCAACTCGAGACCGAGCTTGCCTACTGCTGTAACGTCACCAATCTTATTAGTCAGTTTTGATACAGATAGGCTGGATGACATTCAGTAAGTAACGGTGAATTTTTTTATAAATCGTGGCGAGGGCGCCACTGCTACATGATGGTGATACTCGTTAGTTTTTCCGGTAAAGGCACAACTCACAAAACAGGCACAATGCAAAAAGTCAATTGGATTAACGACCATACCCATACAACCAGCGAGTGGTATCGGAATAGACATTCTTAACGGAATGGTTAGCGCCTTTTGGAATGAATATCTCGTCACCCGGATTGGCTATCATTTCCTCTCCTTCGATCGTCATACTCAATTGACCTTCAACGACTGTAACAACTTCATCGGTCCGATGAATAAAATCATTCCACTCCCTACCCGGGGGATCTATAAATAGATCGCAGGAGTAACCGCGTTCTCTCCAGGATTGACTGACGTCCGCACTATTAACGGGCACAGAAAATCTGTTTCGAGTCACGTATTGCATAGATTCTCCTCCTTTAACGCTGCTTACCCTCTGTTTGCAGCAGGGACTCAAGAGGCCCAAACCACCTTTGCGACATCTTGTTATCCCCTTTGCCGTTTGGATGGACCCCATCGTAAGTGTCTTGTCGTGCGTCAAAGCCCGTGAATTGATCGACGAGTACTACACGGGACGAAGTAGTATCCAGCTCCTCTGCTAGAGCGGCCAATTGTATATTAAACAGGCGGATGCGCTCTTCTGCCATCGCATGGGCGACCGGAATAATCGCCGCTACTAAAACATGGATACGAGGATTATACGCTCGAAGACGTTGGATAATCTGGCGGATTTCGTTTGCAGTTTCAGATATGTCTTGCCCACTGCCGATATCGTTGGTGCCTAGGTGCATGAGTACGATTTCCGGTTCGGCCCGGGCTGCCCACTCGTCAATTCGCTCGAGCACCTCATTCGCGAACCACCCCCAATGACCCTCATGATCGCTGTCATAGTCATTCGATTCCTCACTACCGGCATAACCCTCATTCATACTGCCAACGAAATCCACATCCCATCCCGCTTCACGCAAAGCGAGCCAAAGCGGTCGCCGGTAACTGTCGTTGTAGCCTTGGGTTATCGAATCGCCCAGAGGCATGATACGGACCGGTGGACGATCCGCCTCGACCATGCCTGCACCGGTGAGTAGGGTTACACATATGCAACCTATAGCCACCATGTTGTTCACGACAGGGTTATTCAATGGTTCGGCTCGTTTACTTGGCTTTGCGCCTAGACAACCGTGCAACGACAATGACCTTGTTGTCAGCTCTCTTTCCAGTGCGGTGGGTACGTATTGTCATAACCGGGCAGAGCTTCGATTCTTCGACACCACCCGCTCAACGCCTCGTAGTGCTCATCGATATCTCGAAGCGTCCCGCTCACCACATCTGTGTTTTCCTTTCCAGCCGCCCTGGCCGTGAATTTAATAAAAGGATACAGAACAATATCCGCTGCCGTTAGGTTATCGCTTACCAGATAAGCTCTTTCAGTCAGCACCGAATTGATCGTGGCAAATTCTTTTTCGGTAGCCTGTCTTGCCTTAATTACCTTATCCCGCTTTTCTTCCATCTGACCAAAAAATATAGGCGCCGTGAAATTTCCAGTTGCCGGCTCTACATAGGAAACACACTCCATGATTGCACACCAAATCGAACCTCGCTCTGCAGCGGTCTCACCGAACAAAGGCGGCTGTGGCTCCCTGTCTTCCAGGTAACGCAGGATTGCGACGGATTCATGTAGTGTAAAAGCACCCTCTTTGATTGCGGGTACCTTTCCTCTTGGATTGATAGCTAAGAACTCTGCAGACTTGAGGTCCTGTTCGGAAAAGCTTAATCGCTTACTCTCATAAGGTATCTGTTTGACCTCAAGACCTAAAAGCACACGCCACACATACGGACTTCCACTACCCCAATACACTTCAAGTGTCATACTGGATCTCCAAAGAAAAATACTCGACTAGATTGACGCGTAAGCTACCCAGTTTGTTCGCGCTAGCACGTCGAATGGAACAAACCGCCTACCGGTTCTCCACGCGACGCAAGATCGTTATAGATTTGGGCCGCGGCTTTCGTTTCCTCAACATGTACATTTATCTTCTTTTGTTCGAGCAGGTCGAGCGTTTCTTGGCACGTTTGCAGCATCAACAACATGCCACGACTTAGAACAATGGTTTTGCTGCCCTTACCCAATAACTCCTCCACATCCGCCGGTTGGATTCCAGGATCGTGATGCGTGTTGGTTTCGCGCCAGTCCCACTCCCGGCCACCTCCCGGCCAAAGTTTAAAATCCTTTCCTACACCAATACCAGCGACATCCATGTGTCCCCAGGACAGATGATTGATTCGGGGCGATGGAGAGTTCGTGTGAGCCATGCCGGTGCCTCGCTGTTACCTGAAAGGTATTGTAAACCTACTAGCTGGCAGCGAATAGTTGAAAGTCTAACAAAGCTCTGATCAATTCGAAGCCTTGTCATCGAAGCCACGTTGGTAATTGCGGCAATCTTCCTCAGAGTCATTGCGAGGACCCCGCTTGATCTGGGTGATGCGGCAATCCAGGAAGTGGGTCTTACTGGATTGCTTCTTTTCTTTGGGCTTTAAACTTTCTACTTTTAACTGGTCTTAAAATGTTTACTGAGGCGCAAGCCTTGTCTCTGGTAGCTTGACTTCAATGCTTGCCCATAGACTTTATCGGGAGTTTGGATAAGGGGCTCATAAATGAGACGGCCGACGACTTGACCTGGTTCAACCACAAAGGGAACTTCGAACGAACGCACCTCGAGGACGGCTTTAGCGCCCTGCCCTCCGGCCTCCGGATCCCCAAATCCGGGATCGAAGAAACCAGCATAATGCACTCGAAATTCCCCGACCAAAGTATCGAAAGCAATCATTTCTGCAGCGTAATTCTTCGGTACGCGAACGGCTTCCTTTGAAGCGAGAATGTAAAACTCACCGGGGTCGAGAATCAGGCCCGATCCCTGTTGCCGGTATACCGATTCCCAGAAGTCGGCGATTGAATAGAAATCTTTCTTATCAACATCGATAAGCCCCGCATGTGCCTTTGCCCGGTAACCGATCAGGCCCGTTTGAAGATCACCTTCCACGTCTACCGTAATCGGAACTCCGTTCTTGATGTCTTCGGGAGCCAGCTGGGTATCGATGACGCGGTGCACTTGCTGAAGTTTTACGTGTTGTTCATCGGAACGTGGTGGCTCGCCACGCCGCACTCGCAACTGTGAAAGGCGTGAACCCTTACGCACCAAAACGCTGAACGTGCGCGGCGCAATTTCTGCATATAGTGGTCCGTTGTACCCTGGCTTGACCTGATCGAACTCAACACCATGGTCGGTTATCAAACGAGTGAACACATCCAGGCGTCCGGTGGAGCTTTTTGGATTACCGATAGCGGAGTAGTCAGCAGCTAAGTTCACACTTTCCATCAACGGCACGATATAGACGCAATCTCGTTCCAACACCGCGCCGCTGGAGATATCGAAAGCGTGCATTGTCAGCGCTTCAATGCGTTGCATGACTGTTTTGTCCTTACCCGGTAGAAAGCTCGCGCGGACTCGATATGCCGTCGACCCCAATCTAAGGTCAAGGCTTGCCGGCTGAATCTGATCATCGCCGATGGGATCCGTCGCTTTGAGCGCGCCGGAACGAATAAGGCGGACCAGCGCCTGGGACGGTAAAACACCTGTTCCGGTTTCCACCCTGGATGCGGTCTGTAATTTGGATTGGGTATTCATTTCCATAATGAGACTGTTACCCGTCTTAAAGCGCTCGCCACAAGCAAGTAGAAG
>JASJAT010000123.1 GCA_030066885.1 Arenicellales bacterium
ACAGCGATGCGCTACGGCACAGGCTATCCGATCGGTCCTTTGGCCTGGGCCGATCGTATCGGAATCAATCATGTGGTTACCGTACTACAGCATCTGCATCGATTTTATGGTGAAGATCGTTACCGTGTCTCTCCGCTGTTAATGCGGAAGTTTCATGCCGGCAGAGATTTCTATGACTGACGGTATAACACAAAATTGGGGCATATCGCGCAGTGCAATCCGGGAGTTGTCTTCCTGGATCGCCACGGCGCTAACGCCGCCTCGCGATGAAGAGAGGAACCATGGCTAACGAGTCTGCGTTTATATGTGATGCCGTCCGGACACCCATAGGCCGCTATGGTGGTGCATTGAGCAAGGTACGAACGGATGACCTGGCGGCCGTACCCATTAAAGCAATCGTCCAGCAAAACAAGCAGGTGGACTGGCAAAATGTAGACGATGTGATATACGGCTGTGCGAATCAAGCCGGCGAAGATAACCGCAACGTGGCGCGTATGGCTTTACTGTTGGCCGGGATGCCTGAATCCGTTCCCGGGGTTACGGTTAATCGTTTATGCGGATCAGGTATGGAAGCAGTGGCTATGGCGGCGCGGCAGATAAGGACTGGTGAGGCAGATCTGGTCATCGCCGGTGGTGTTGAATCTATGTCCAGAGCTCCGTTTGTCATGGGTAAAGCGGAATCCGCTTTTTCTCGAAATGCTGAAATTTTTGACAGCACCATCGGCTGGCGTTTTGTTAATCCCATCATGGCGTCTCTATACGGTACCGATTCAATGCCTGAAACCGCTGAAAACGTGGCGACGGAATATGCGATCGGCCGAGTGGATCAGGATGCGTTTGCTCAGCGCAGCCAACAGCGGGCAGCTGCTGCCATGGCGAGAGGCTTTCTGGCCCGTGAAATTGTCTCGGTAACAGTTCCACAGAAAAAAGGTGATCCTCAAATCGTGGCGGAGGATGAGCACCCGCGACCGAGTACCACTTTGGAAGCGTTGATTCGTTTGCCCACGCCATTTAGAGACAATGGAACCGTCACTGCCGGCAACGCGGCCGGAGTGAACGACGGGTCGTGCGCCTTGCTATTGGCCTCGGAGCAAGCCGTAGAGAAGTACGATCTAAAAGCCAGGGCCCGCGTCGTTTCGACTGCGACTACGGGGGTGGCCCCCAGAGTCATGGGTATTGGACCTGCCCCGGCCAGTGAAAAAGTCTTGGCCAGAACCGGATTGCTTTTGGATCAGATGGAGACAATAGAATTGAATGAAGCATTTGCCGCGCAAGGCCTGGCGGTAATGCGCATGTTGGGTCTCCCCGACGACTGCGAGCGGGTAAACCCCAATGGCGGGGCAATTGCGCTCGGACACCCTTTGGGCATGAGCGGAGCGCGACTGGTGACCACGGCAGTGAATCAATTGCACGACATTCAGGGTCGCTATGGCCTATGTACCATGTGCATCGGGGTTGGTCAGGGCATTGCCATGATTGTGGAACGAGTCTAAATTCGCTCGGAATACGGACCATGGCTAAACTAACGTGTACATGGAATCCCAGAAAAAGGGTAAGATGTGCACATTGAAGTCAATACAATCAACGAATTATCAGTGTATTCCCAAGTGTATTTCCAATAGGAGGAAAGTCGTGCGTATATTTAGAAAACTTCTAACCGGTACCATCTCTGCTATGGTTTTAGTGGGATTTAGCCCCATGGCCACTGCCGATTCAGTGAAAATCGGGTTTGTTACCACGTTGACGACACCGGCTGCAGTTATCGGCAATGATATGGTCGATGCGGTCAATCTTGCCATAGAACACATCGGGGGCAAGATGGGCGAACTGGACGTGGAATTGATCGTCGAGGACGACGGGTTCAAGCCGGATGTCGGCAAGCAGGCTACCGACAAGCTGGTGAAACAGGACGATGTGCATTTCGTCGCCGGTTACATCTGGTCCCATGTGCTGCTGGCATCCAGAAAATCAGTGCTAGATGCGGGCAAGTTCTTGATTAGTTCCAATGCCGGGCCGTCGCAGCTCGCCGGCAAGCTATGTCACGAGAACTTCTTCTCAACCTCCTGGCAGAACGACCAAACACCCATGGCCATGGGGGAGGTGCTGAATCAGCAGGGGGTCAAATCCTTATACATCATGGCACCTAACTATGCCGCTGGTAAGAACATGGTGGCTGGAGTCGAGCGCACCTTCAAGGGCGAGATACTCGGCAAGGATATGACCGGATGGGGCAAGGTCAAGCAGGTTGAGTTCGCTGCCGAGTTAGCCAAGGCCAAGGCCAGTGGCGCCGAGGGCATCTTTATATTCTACCCAGGCCCGCCGGGTGCCGCGTTCATCAAGCAGTACCAACAGGCCGGTCTGCAGGGCCAGCTCCCGCTATACTCCGTGTTTACGGTGGATTCCATTTCACTGCCAAAATTCCAGGCAGCGAACCTGACCGGTGTGATGGGTTCGAGCATGACCCAGTTCTGGGCGCCCGACCTGGATAACCCACAGAACAAGAAGTTCGTCTCCGGGTTCAAGGAAAAGTACGGCCGCTACCCAACGTTCTACGCGGCGCAGTCCTATGACACTATCTTCTTGATCAAGGCCGCGGTGGAAGCGGCCGACGGCAACCTGGACGATATGGACTTGATGCGGGCGACCATGGAGGAAGCGGCCTTTCCGTCGGTGCGTGGCAAGTTCAGTTACGGCAACAACCACATGCCCATTCAGAACTTCTATCTGCGTGAGGTGGTTGAGGACGCCGACGGGGTGTGGACCACCAAGGTTGTCAGAACGGTGTACGAGAACCACCAGGATCCCTACGCAAAAGACTGCAAGAATTAGCTGTTAGAATTGAGCTTCGTGGGTACGGCGGCAAGTTCCGCCGTACCCTATGCGACCGGGACGAGCCTCGCTATACCCGGCAAGTACAACGTCACTCACAGATTTCAAAAAGTCTGACTCAAAGCGAGCTGCTTGATGGATTGGAATCCTTTTCTTATTCAGTTTATTAACGGGCTGCAACTTGGCATCCTGTTGTTCCTGCTCGCCTCGGGGTTGACCCTGATATTCGGCATCATGGACTTTATAAACCTGGCCCACGGCTCTTTCTACATGGTGGGCGCTTATTTCTGCGCCACTCTCACCTTTCTGACGGGTTCTTTTGTGCTGGCGGCAATGATCGCTGTAGGTGGTGTATTCATCGTTGGTGTTGTGGTTGAGACCACTATTGTCAACCGGCTGTACCGAGCTGACCACCTGGACCAGGTATTGGTCACGTTCGGACTAATCCTGATCTTCGATACGCTGGTACAGATGATCTGGGGTCCGGAAGGCATGGTCATTCCGTTGCCACCGGTCCTGGATGGGCAATTCGAGGTCGCGTCATTGGTTTTCCCAACCTACCGTCTGCTTATCATAGTCAGCGGACTGCTGGTGGCTGCCGGATTGTATCTTCTAGTGATGAAGACCCGGCTGGGCATGCTGATCCGGGCCGGGGCTTCTAATCGTGTGATGGTGTCGGCGCTGGGCGTCAATATCAACCGGCTGTTTTTAATCGTCTTTGCTTTGGGTGCTGCGCTGGCCGGCCTGTCGGGCCTGTTGATTGCACCCATAACTGAGACCAGTATCGGTATGGGCAACGCGATCATTATCCTGGCTTTTGTGGTGATCATCGTCGGTGGCATCGGCTCTATCAAGGGCGCGTTTTACGCCGCGTTGATCATCGGGTTGATCGATACTATGGGTCGTTCATACCTCGACAGTCTGCTCAAGTTGTTCATGTCTGTGCAGAACGCGGAAACCGCGGCACCCGCCCTGTCCGCGATGCTGATCTATATCCTGATGGCGGTGGTCCTGGCAGTACGGCCGCAGGGTTTGTTCCCGCCCACGGGGACACGCTGATCCAGAGCCTCGATGAAAAACTATCTGCCTAGATCGACGAGCGGTATCTTTTACACCGGCGTCGTCCTGGTGTTTGCGCTGATCCCGGTCTTTGTTTCGCTATCTGGCCAGATTTTTTATCTGGATATATTTAGCCGCATCATGGTCCTTGGCATCGCCGCAATGAGCCTGAATCTATTGATAGGGTACGGCGGTATGATTAGTTTGGGTCACGCTGCTTTTCTTGGCATTGGTGCCTACTGTGTAGGCATCCCAGTCTATTACGAGATATACAACGGGTGGGTCCATCTGGTACTTGCCATAGTCGTATGCGGAATTTTCGCGCTGGTCACCGGCGCCATCAGTCTGCGCACTAAAGGGGTATATTTCATCATGATTACGCTTGCCTTCGCGCAGATGGTGTATTTCACCTTTGTCAGCCTCGAGGAGTATGGCGGCGATGATGGGCTGGTCATTGAGTTGCGCAGTGAGTTCGGAACCTGGCTCGATCTGGAGGACAACATGGTGCTGTACTACACCATTTTCGGAGTACTGCTGGTGAGTCTGTTCGTCGTGAACCGACTGGTACAGGCCCGCTTCGGGCGGGTAATCCTGGGCAGCAAGTACAATGAACGCCGGATGCAGTCCCTCGGCTTCGATACTTATCGGTATCGATTAGTATGCTATGTAATTTCAGGAATTTTGTGTGGAATTGCCGGCCTGTTTCTGGGCAACTTCACAAGTTTCATCAGCCCCGAGATGATGGACTGGACACGCTCGGGAGAGCTTATTTTCATGGTGATTCTGGGCGGCACAGGGGTTCTGTTCGGGCCCATCATAGGGGCCGGTGTATTCATTTTATTGGAGGTATGGTTGCCTCAGATCATTACGTTTATCAATAAGCTCGAGCTTGGTGTGGAGCTGCCTCATGAACTATGGCATCTTATCTTGGGGGCGATACTGATTGCCGTTGTCCTTTTTGGTCGAGGCGGTATCCACGGATTGCTGACTCGCCGTAAACGAGGTTAAGGCGGTGCTCGAGATTGTCAACCTCGAAAAATGGTTCGGCGGCATCAAAGCGGTTGATAACGTAAACCTGCGGGTCAACGAAAACGAAATCCATGCCATCATCGGGCCCAACGGTGCGGGCAAGACGACCTTGATCTCCCAAGTAGCAGGAGAGTTGAAGGCCGATAGTGGACAGATCCGATTTCGCAACGAAGATATAACGTCGCTGCGACCGGCACAGAGGGCGCGTAAAGGCTTGGCACGATCTTTTCAAATTACCAGTGTGATGCTGCCGATGACGCTGCTCGAAAACGTTAGCATAGCAGTGCAGAACAGGAAGGGACATTCGTTTAGATTTTGGAAGTCGGCGTTAGATGACAACGAATTGATCGATGAAGCCATACAAGCGTTACGCATGGTTGGCTTGGATGATCGTGCACACAGAATCGCCAACGAAGTTTCTCACGGGGAGCATCGTCAGCTGGAGATCGCCATGGCGATAGCCATGGAACCCGAGTTGCTATTGCTGGATGAACCCACGGCTGGGATGGGCCCGGAAGAGTCCACCGATTTGATCAAGATACTGCAACGCGTCAAAGGTCAGAAAACGATTCTGCTCATCGAGCACGACATGGATGCTGTGTTTTCACTGGCCGACCAGATCTCCGTATTGGTATATGGACGGATTATCGCAACGGGTACCAAAGAGGAAATCCGGGCTAACCCAGAGGTTCAACAAGCCTATTTGGGTGAGGGATAGAGGGTCACGATTTCATGCTAGAGGTCAGCAATATCGAAACTTTCTATGGCGACAGCCAAGCCCTTTTTGGCTTATCGCTAAATGTAGAGGAAGGACAGGTAGTTACACTGATCGGGCGCAACGGAATGGGGAAAACCACGACGATCAATTCGATAATGGGTATCGTGCCTCATCGTAACGGAGAGATTCGCTATCAGAAGGAACTGATCAGTGGGTTGCCCTCCTTCAAGATTTCGAGCAAAGGCATCGGATTGGTACCAGAAGGACGGCAGATCTTTCCCAACCTGACCGTTCGAGAAAATCTAGTGGCTACAGCGGCCAACATGTCCAATAAAAAAGACCCGTGGGATCTTGAAAAGGTACTCACTTTCTTTCCCGGCCTGAACGCTCGGCTAGACAATTTGGGCGGCCAGCTATCGGGAGGAGAGCAGCAGATGCTGGCGATCGGTCGAGCACTGATGGTCAATCCCAGCCTGTTGATCCTGGACGAAGCGACGGAAGGGTTGGCGCCTTTGATACGCAAAGAAATCTGGTCGCGATTAGAGATGTTGAAAAACGAGGGCCAATCCATCTTGCTGATAGACAAGAATCTCGATGCACTCATACGGTTAACAGACCGACATTTTATTATCGAAAAAGGGCGCATCGTTTGGAGTGGAAGTTCTCAGGAACTTGAGGCGGACCCCACACTGAAAACACGTTACTTGGGTGTGTAGTAACTTAAAAGAATGAAAGTTGAAAGTTTAAAGCACTCATTTTCCAATAAGTTGCTTAAAAAGATTTTTACTTTCTACTTTCAACTTTGTACTTTTAACTCATTTGCTAGATTGCTTCGCTAGTGCTCGCAATGACGGCACGATAGTTAAAAGAATGCATTTTAAGTTCGGTATCGATCGCTTGTTGCAGGACAAGAAACTGCAAGAACCTTTACTTGGCCGACGCGTTGCCCTTTTAGGCCACCCTGCTTCTTTGACAAACAATCTACGGCACTCCGTCGAAGCGATAAACCAAACTCCAATAGAGATAACCGCGTTGTTTGGACCACAGCACGGTATACGTGGTGAGAAGCAAGATAATATGGTGGAGAGCGCAAACGAAATCGACCCGGTTTACCAGATTCCGGCGTGGAGTTTGTACGGCGACACTCGCAGACCAACCGAAGAGATGCTGCAGAGTTTCGACGTTCTGTTAGTTGATCTGCAGGACGTGGGTTGCCGTGTTTATACCTATCTGACCACATTGTTTTACTTGGTCGATGATTGTGCCAAAGCTGGTAAATCTTTGTGGGTATTGGATAGGCCCAATCCAATTGGGCGACCAGTAGAAGGATTGACCCTGTTGCCGGGCAACGAGAGTTTTGTCGGTGCTGCAAAACTACCGATGCGGCACGGATTAACACTAGGGGAAGCGGCGCAATGGTATCGGGCTCATCATGGCATTGACCTTGATTTGGTTGTCATCGCAATGGATACCTACTCTCCGAATGGTCCGGGGTTTGGTTGGCCTCAAACCTTGCCCTGGGTGAATCCAAGCCCAAATCTAGCCACACTCAATGCTGCCCGGGCATACCCTGGAACCGTCTTGTTAGAGGGCACAACACTATCGGAAGGCCGCGGGACCACGCGACCACTAGAGTGCGTGGGTGCGCCAGACTTACCGGTCAAGCAAATACTTACCTTGATGAGTAAGTTGTCGCTGGATTGGATAAACGGATGTTTCCTGCGTTCGTGTTATTTTGAGCCGACCTTTCACAAGCACGCTGGAGAAAGATGTGCTGGTATCCATATTCATGCAGACCATGCCGAATACAATCACAATGAATTCAAACCTTTCAGATTGGTGGCATTATTTCTCAAGGCTTTGCGAACAATCGATCCGAATTACAATCTGTGGCGGAATTTTCCGTATGAATACGAAACCGATCGCTTGGCAATCGATGTCATCAATGCGGGCCCGACTCTGCGTGAATGGGTTGACGATCCCGATGCAACAATATCCGACTTAGAGATATTGTTGAATAAAGACGAATCCGAATGGCGTAACGTATCTAACGGGTATTATATGTATTAAACGAGCGATAGTTTAATCGTGGCGAGGAGCGCCGTTCCTAGATGATAGGTTAAAGTTTAAATTTCAAAGTTAAAAGAAACAGATATTTAACCTTCAAACTTTTCACTTTAAACTTTACGCTTCATACCATGTGTACCGCTGTAATCTTTTAATCTGCATGTAAAAGATTTCTGACTTCATCAACACATTGGGGACTAAGATGAAAACAGACGAAGACTGCATATTTTGTAAAATCGTAGCCGAGGAGATTCCTTGCTTTAAACTATATGAGGATGAGGACACGTTGAGCTTTATGGATATCAATCCAGCCAATGAAGGTCATGCCTTGGTTATAAGTAAAGAGCACTGGCGCAATGTGCACGTAATTCCAGATGAGTTAATCTCTGCAGTCTCGGTTACCGCCAAAAAAATCGCGAGTGCATTAGAAACGCGGTTCTCCCCAGACGGCATTAATCTTGTCCAGTGTAACGGCGAAGGGGCCGCACAATCCGTCCAGCACTTTCACATGCATGTTTTACCCCGCAAATCGGGCGATGAACTGAAGTTAAATTGGGGATTGGCAGCGGGCGATATGGATCGGATACAAGAACAAGCCGCTAAAATAGCGTCGACTTTACAAAGCACTGGCTAAGAAATGTCTGCGAGACGATAGGCATCGTTGTCAAGCCCTTTACAACTATTTATAGTAGGGATCACAACATAAAGGGCTGCGGTTAAGACGACCCGGTATTAGACACCAGAGGCATGGCGCAAAACTTAGACACATTTCCGAAGCTGCTGCTGGAAAATGCCAGGAGATTTGGCAATCGCCCCGCCAGTCGTGAAAAGGAGTATGGTATTTGGCAGACCTGGACCTGGCAGCAGGTCGCTGACGAGGTCAGAAGCTTTGCATGCGGTTTGGCTGCTCGAGGTTTTGAGCGAGGCGATAAGCTAGGAATCATCGGCGACAATCGTCCGCGCCTATACTGGGCGATGGCTGCGGCGCAGTCGTTGGGGGGGGTCCCCGTGCCGACCTATCAAAACGCGACTGCGGACGAGATTCAATATGTGCTCGACCACGCTGAAGTCAAGTTCGTTTTGGCGGAAGATCAAGAACAGGTCGACAAAATACTCGAAGCACAAGATAGTTGCCCGCAATTACAAGCGATTTTTTATGACGATAAGCGTGGTCTGCGGGACTA
>JASJAT010000008.1 GCA_030066885.1 Arenicellales bacterium
TTCTTGTTTGTCCTTACAAGGCGCCGTCTCCTCCGAATCCCGCATACTTCTAGCAGGGAACCAGCGCCATAAGTCGCTAAGTTCCGGCTAAGGAGATGCCAAAATGACGGTGCTAATACACCGCATAGCAACAAGTGGCGCTTTTAATCAGGACAATAGTGCATTGCAGTTAGGGTTCAGCTACCAAGAAAAACTGTCCAGAATCTTTCAAGGCCTCTTTTAATCTACGGAAAACAACCTTATGCTTGCAGGTGGAGGATTGAGGTATGAGTACTTTCATCAAGCGCTCGGGACATGATCGCCGACAGTCTGTCAACGATCTTGAATACTTTGCTAGAGGGGGCAATGAGCGTCGTTCCCATGATGCTGAACGTCGAGCCTATGAACGCGGACCCGACTATCCGGAAAGAGGCCAGGAATTCCCGGTATATGGAAGCCAACAAGGGGTGGGGATAGTCAATCAAAGCGTGAAGTATGGCGTAGCAGTGCTAATCCTGGTAACTGCTTATCTAGTGTGGAAATTGCTCGCTAGTTAACCTGACTTTTGCATCGATTCAGTGCCTCGGTGACGCGTATTTACCACGCTACCGTGCGACCGATTAAATCTCTCACAGTGCTTGGAACCATTGTTGCGTAAGGCGACGGTCGAGCGATCATTGTCGCGGCGCCAGTTGACTATCTAAGCTGCAAAGCGGACCTCGACAACTTTTCCAGTCACGACGAATTTTCCGGCAGAAATGAGTTGCACATATCGGGTGTCATGACTGATATGGCGCGATCTGAACTAGAAAAGCGTGGGTGGGAAATAACCCAAAACAGTGTCTTACTTGTCCCCGCCTCCTCGCTAACTAACTGAAGAAAGGTTTTCGGTCCCTATTGTCAACGGCCTAGTTTTTGAACCCTGTGCTCGATGCCCCGTAGTCGCATGGCCAGGAAAATAAAAAATGCTCCCACCAACAGTGCGACGATGGCAATGATCCACGAGATAGTGACCACACCGGTTCCAGGCCAGATAACTAAGATAAGGCCTATGACAGCCACTACTGAACCCATTGCGATAGTGAGCCCTCGGTCGGGATCATTTGGATCCGCCTGGCGCCCAGCAAGAAAAAGAACCGTACCCTGAAACAGGGCCCAGACACCGAGAATAATCAGTAGCCAGCGACCAGTAACGTCCGGCCAGAAAAGTAGAATAACCCCTACCGCTACGGTCACAAGTCCGGGTACTAGATAAGAGCCGATATTTCTAGCCCGAAGTGCACCAACCAAGCCGACCACACCGTCGAACAAGACAAAGATGCCGACTAAACGAATCAGCAATACCAGTGTTGCCTTCGGCCAGAATAAGGCCACGATGCCCAAACCTGCGGCGAGAATACCTCGCACCAGAAAAGCCCACCACACATCACCCAGTCTGTCACTGACATAGTGTTTCGCACTTGCTGCAGCAACTTGTAGTTGGTCTCTGTCCAATGTCATTAACTTCTACTCCAGTGTGTCAGTCGAGTGATGTGGCTGTTAGTCTAAACGATTCACAATCATTAAACAGTACTCTATAAAGGGGACGAAGGCATTAACAACTAGTCCCTGCTTCATTCATTATGGTTCGTTTGAATACGAGGCCCATCTAGGTTCCAAAGTTGCGACAGCACCTTGCCTACAAAGGGATTACTGTGGAATTAACCTGTGGGAAGCGCGCCCGCGCGCCGAAGCAAGCAAGAAATGGAACGTTAGTCTTTAAACTTTATCCTTTGACTTTTCCACTAACCAGTCGCGTTGGTGTAACGGGCCATAAACCGGGGTGCCAGTTGCTTCAGCTTATCGTCGCCTACTCGTCCTGTTCGGGTCATATAACTGTGGGCAAACTCATAGGGTTTAAATTTGTACATTGTCTCGGCCATTCGTTCATACCAGCTGGCGCTTGCAGCAGAAGCATCGACGAGCTTCTCCAGCGTTGGCCGTCGATTCTTCTCATAGTGCACAAAAGCCGCCGTCAGGTCGTGGGGGTGTGCCTTTATTGCTTTGAACAGTGCAGTGGCATCTTCCATCGCAAGACGAGTTCCCGAACCAATAGAAAAATGTGCGGTATGTAATGCATCGCCCACGAGCACAACGTTGTTGAAACTCCATCGCTCATTCCATATCTGCGGAAACCATCGCCAGACAGATTTATTGGACAGGAGCGGGTGGCCCTCCAGATCCTTTGCAAATACTGTTTCGCAATATGCTCGCGTTTCACTGTCGCTTAAGTTCTTAAAACCTGCTCTTTCATATGTCGCCTGATTGGTTTCTACGATGAAAGTACTTCTTTTCGCGCTATATCGATAATGGTGAGCGCAGAAAACGCCATCGTCATTTTTTCGGAAGGTCAGACTGAGGCAGTCGAACGGTTTAGTGGTGCCAAACCATATAAAAGGATTGTTGAGTCGACACTCCGAACTACCAAATTTTTGAGAGTTCATCTGTCGAACGAAAGAGTTCACACCGTCGGCTGCCACGACCAAGTCTGCACTGGACACTTCGTCCAACGATCGAACCGTATTATTGAATGAAAGCTTGACACCGATTTGTTCACACCGTGCTTGCAGAAGATTGAGAAATTCCAAACGACCGATCGCGGCAAAACCGTTGCCATCGATCGGGATAGGCTCATCGTTGTGAACAATCTTAAGGTCGGGCCAATACTCCATGTGTGGCATAAGATATTGATAGGTGTCTTCGTCATCTTTGCGCAAGAATTCGAGCGCGCGATCCGAGAATACGACACCAAAACCAAAAGTAGCGTCACGCGGGTTTTGTTCTATCACATGAATGTCTTGTTCGGGTTGATCGCGTTTCAACAGGTAAGCAAAATAGAGACCTGCCGGCCCGCCGCCGATTACACTAATCCGCATATAGCTCATAGTTCCTTCCGATGTTTCTATAACTCCGGCAAACCAAACAGAGCTGGGGGGAATTGCACTAGGCTATCGATAATCAGGTCCGCACCGGTGTAACGTGACTTGTCCATATTGATATCGGGAACGACGACAGCTCGCATCCCTGCGGTCTTGGCTGCGGTCAGACCGGACGGAGCGTCTTCGAATACAAGGGTCGTTTCGGGGTTGGCTTCTAGTTTTTTTGCGGCGCACAAGAATATATCGGGCGCGGGTTTGCCGTGTTTTACTTTGGGATCGTCTCCGGTAACGACGGCGTCGAATAGAGTGAACCACTCGTGGTTTTGAATCTTGACTTCATATAAATCTCGACTCGAACTGGTTGCTACAGCGATCGGAATGCGGTGGTTTGTAAGATGTTCAACAAGTTCTTTGGCTCCGGGTAAAGCCTGACAGCTGGGAAATGCTGCGCGCAGTAAAACATCGCGTTCTGCCAAGTACTCTTCCGGTTTCATTGGCAGGGACAAAGCCTCGACCAGATAACGGGCTGTATCCGTAGATGGACGCCCAATCATATTGGACTTGATGGACCAATCAAAAACTTTTCCATAGCGTCCAACGATCTGTTGCGTTACTTCGGTGTAGATTATTTCCGTATCGAGTAGCAGCCCATCCATGTCAAAAAGAATGTGGGTAACGGCTTTGGTGGTTTTCATAAATGCCTTTGAGATCTTGACGAGACAAATAGATTATACAGATCACTGTAAAAACTGATGTAGTAAACTCTCGCCAAGAGTCCAAGCGCGCGGTAGTGACACATGGATGTACCATCGAACGGAGCCAAGTATGCAAAGTTTTGATTTTTGGTGTAGAGCGTATTACGTTTTTCTTTGTTGGCGAGCTTGGTGCCTCTGCGAAAGACTGTAGAACCTATGGATGGGAACTATCTGACTTGCAACACGATCGCAACCGCGACTGGGAAGGCGTATTGAATTTTAACACTCCGATGAATCTAATTTTTGGTAAGTAAGATTGTTTCGAAACGGTTTACAGCTATCGTCGTCAAATAAAAGGTGGTGGCATCGTTCCGACCCTGAATTCGGTGTGTTACTAAAAAGTCTCTAAAATACTGTCCTGCCCAGGGGAGGGTCTGACGACCCGGTTGGACCTGTGGCTTGGATTTTCCACAATATATGTGGGCATATGGTGGGAAAGGGGCCATCTCACAACGACATATGGTGGGTACCCCAGTTTGACGGCCTAAATAGGGCTAAAACCCTGTGGAATAAGCAAGAATTTCTTGTTTGCACAAGCTTGACACCGTGTCTGTGTGCTATCTATAGTGTCATTATGTGGGGGAAAGTGGGAGAAAATGGGAGGGCTCATGACACCACCGAATAGCACATGTTTCGCGGCGTCAACACACTGACACTCGACGCCAAGGGCCGCTTAGCGATACCGACCCGGTATCGTGAAGTATTGCAACGCCAAGGCGATGGCAAGATGGTGGTCACTATTAATAATGCCGAACGCTGTTTGTGGCTGTACCCCCTAGCAGACTGGGAAGAAATAGAACGAAAACTGGTCGACCTTCCCAGCCTCGATGCCGCCGCCCAAAGATTGAAACGCATTCTAATTGGACACGCCAGTGACTGCGATCTGGACGCGGCAGGACGTGTGTTGTTACCCGCCCCTTTGCGCGAATTCGCTCATCTCGATAAACGCGTTGTCATGATCGGGCAAGGTAACAAGTTTGAGATTTGGAACGACGAGTTCTGGAACGATCGTCGTGAGCAATGGCTTACTGAAGACAGTGAACTAGGTCCGTTGTCGGTAGAAATGGAATCCTTATCGCTATGATCCAGGGCCGGCAGAAAGCACCTGAACAGTCGCACGTCGCGGTATTACTAAAAGAAGCAGTACAAGCTCTCAACATCAACCAAAGTGGACTGTACATCGATACTACCTATGGCCGTGGAGGACACGCCCGGGCCATACTGAACAAGCTGGGTAGAGACGGATGCCTGGTGGCAATGGATCGAGACGGACAGGCTATCGAACACGCCACTCATACACTGGGCAATGATCCCCGGTGCCACATTGTCCGCGCCGATCTCGAGGATATTGATAGCGCGTTCGCCGCTTTGGCGTTAGACCGGAGTGCCAATGGTGTGCTCGCAGACCTAGGCGTGTCGTCTCCACAGTTAGAGGAAGCCAAGCGCGGGTTTAGTTTCAGTGTAGATGGACCTCTCGATATGCGTATGGATACGAACGCAGAGTTGGATGCGGCTGCCTGGTTGAACCGAGTCGAAGAAAAGGAATTGACTGAAGTCTTGCAAGAGTACGGTGAGGAAAGATATGCCAAGCGTATTGCAAAAGCCGTGGTACAACAAAGGCGCACTCAACCCTTAACGCGTACCAAACAACTCGCCGATTTGGTCTGTGACGTAGTACCGACCAGAGAGAAGAACAAGCACCCGGCGACTCGCACGTTTCAAGCCATACGCATGCGCATTAATGCTGAACTCGACCAGCTGAGTACTTTCTTGCCAAAGGCGGTTCAATTGCTAGCGGCAGGTGGTCGCTTGGTAGTCATCAGTTTTCATTCCCTGGAAGACCGTTTGGTCAAACGCTTCTTGAGAGAACAAGCTCGTGGCGACAGCTATCCGGTCGATGTGCCTGTGCAGGCAAAACAAACAAGACCACTGCTCAGACTCATAGGCAAACCTCGCCGTCCGACGACCCAGGAGATTGAGAACAACCCACGCGCTCGCAGCGCGATCCTGCGAGTGGCCGAGCGTACGGAGTATTGTCATGCGTAGCTTGGTACTGATCTTTGCGGTTTTAGTGACGGGATCTGCCATCGCGGTAGTTTATTTAAGGCATGAACACAGGCTGACCTATGTCGCGTTGCAAGAAGCGCAAGAGAGACGTGACGAACTCAACGTCGAGTGGAGTCAGCTCCTGCTTGAGCAGAGTACCTGGTCTATTCACCATCGAGTGGAATTCGAAGCCAACAACCGATTGGGTATGGTTGTCCCCGAGCCTGATCAGATCATCGTGTTAAGGGCAAAATGATGGTGGACGGTCCAGCCCCACCGGTCAGCCCAACAATACAACGTTCCTTCCTGCGCCAGTATTTCTTGTTGACCCTGCTGGCGGTTGGATTTACGGCCTTGATCATCCGCGCCGGCTATCTGCAATTTGTGATGACCGACTACCTGCAAGCACAGGGAGATGCGCGCTACCAACGTGTTATCGAAACAAAGGCCACTCGCGGTGTGATCTTCGATCGCCACGGAGAGGTTCTGGCTGTGAGCACACCGGTAGATTCAGTCTGGGCTCATCCGCCTACATTGTTGTATGAGGGGCATTCGTGGGAAGAGCTGTCAAAGTTGTTGGCTACCCCAGTGGCCAAACTAAAGGAACTTGCCACCGCACAACAAGACCGGGAGTTCGTTTATTTGAAGCGACACTTATCACCCCCCCTCACAAAAAAAGTTATGGCGTTGGATATTCCCGGTGTTGGTTTAAAGCGTGAATATCGTCGCTACTATCCAGGCGGTCCGGTGTTTGGGCAGGTACTTGGTTTTACCGATATTGATGACGTGGGTCAGGAAGGATTGGAACGCGTTTACAACGAGTCACTTACCGGACAACACGGTAAAGCCCGGGTATTACGAGATCGAATGGGTCACATTGTTGAGGCGATGGAACAAATCAACCCGCCCGTGAATGGAGAAGACTTATCCATTACCTTGGATGCGCGCATTCAATACTTGGCCTATCGTCACCTCAGTTCTGCGGTGAAAGAACACAAAGCGAAAAGCGGATCCGCGGTCGTGCTTGATTTGACCAACGGTGACATCCTCGCCATGGTGAATCAACCCAACTTCAATCCAAACAATCGAAATGATTTAAAGCCAGACCATTTTCGTAATCGCGCCGTCACCGATGTGTTTGAACCGGGCTCAACGATTAAGCCTTTTACCGTGGCGATGGCACTGCAATCGCGGCTTTTAGTGCCCGATACGCGTATCGATACAACTCCAGGTGTGATGCAGATTGGTAGGAATCAAGTTCGAGACGGCCGGGATTACGGCCTATTGACCGTTTCCCGGGTCATAATGAAATCAAGCAATGTCGGCGCAGCCAAGATTGCGATGATGGCCAAACCGCAAAAGCTATTAAATGTGCTGAGAGATGTTGGTTTTGGTTCAACCCCCAACATTGAATTTCAAGGCATGGTTCCCGGCCTGGTCCCACAACGCGAGTTAAAACGTATCGAGCACGCGACTTTGGCCTTTGGTTACGGTTTGTCTTGCACCGCATTGCAGTTGGTCCGGGCATACACAGCGTTAGCCACCAACGGGCGTTTGTTGTCACCTCGCTTAATTAAGGGTCATATACCTGAGGCTACCCGACAAGTGTTCAGACCTGAGTTGGTTAAACAGGTTACGCATATGCTCGAGCTTGCCGTCAGTGAGCAAGGTACCGGATCTACTGCCCAAGTCTCTCGCTACCGTATCGCCGGCAAGACCGGGACGGCGCATAAAATAATTGACGGTGCGTATGCCAAAGATCGATATCGCTCACTGTTCGTCGGTTACGGTCCCGTAACCAATCCTCGTCTCGTTATGGCAGTAGTAATAGATGATCCTCGTGGTGAGCATTACTATGGAGGGAAAGTCGCAGCCCCGGTGTTCTCAAAGGTCATGTCCGGTGCGCTGCGTTTGCTTAACGTCCCACCGGATCGTGAACCACCCAAAACCGCGTCGACCGGGGGAGAGGCATGACCATCGTTAAGTCCCTCGACGAGCTTCTAGGCCACTGGCTATCCGATTCCGATCTCGCCGATACGGCAATCAGTGGGCTGAGTATAGATAGTAGAAGAGTCGTTAAAGGCGATCTATTTTTCGCTTATCCAGGGGGTACCAGCGATGGACGGGACTACATAGACGATGCGGTTGACCGCGGCGCTTGTCTCGTAGTGTATGAAGCAGATGGTTGCGCGACCCCGCCTAAGGCCTCTGTACCGGTTGTACCCTTACACGCACTGCGTGAAAAAGTAGGCGTTATCGCAGAGCGATTTTTCGATAACCCAGGAAAAGATCTGTTTATCGTCGGCATCACCGGTACCAACGGTAAAACCAGTTGCGCCCATCTACTGGCCCAGGCGTTTTCGAATTTGGGGATAAACAGCGGTTTGATCGGAACTTTGGGATGGGGTTTTGTAGGTGATTTGCATAGGAACCCGTTGACGACGCCCGATCCAGTTTCTTTGCATCATATGCTGCAGCAGTTACGGATCCAGGGGGCGACACACGTTTGTATGGAGGTATCGTCCCATGCACTTGCGCAAGGCCGCGTATCGGGGGTTTGTTTCGACGCTGCACTATTTACTAACTTGTCCCACGATCATTTGGATTACCACGACAACCTGCAAGATTATGCCGATGCCAAGGCACAGCTATTCGATTCCACGACGCTCCGCTTCGCAGTGATCAACGGTGATGATGAATTTGGTCGAAATCTCGTTGGGCGAGTTAGAGCGCCAACGTGGACCTTCGGCCTAGATCGAGGGGAGGTCAGAGCTAGCGAGATAAAGACTGGAGTAGCAGGCCTCAATCTCGTACTGCAGTCTCCAGCGGGCTCTATCGACACGCACGCGCAGTTGATCGGCCGTCTCAACGTTCACAACGTGCTTGCGGTGGCAGCAGTGTTGCTGGCAGACGGCAGCAGTACCGTGAAGGTCGCTCAAGCTATAGACCGTTTGCATCCGGTACCTGGGCGCATGGAGCTCTTTCAAAAGGGCAGGTCCTTCGAACCTTCAGTAGTGGTGGACTACGCCCATACGCCGGACGCGCTAGAGCGGGCATTAACATCGGTGCGAGAACATTGTCTGGGTCGGGTGTGGTGTGTCTTTGGGTGTGGTGGGGATAGAGATCGTGCAAAACGCCCAATAATGGGAGCAATTGCGGAGCGTCTAGCAGATGAAGTTGTTGTTACTGATGACAACCCGCGGCACGAGACGGCCCGGAGCATCACTGATCAGATCGTTGCTGGAATGACACGGGCCCCGCGCGTAATCAATGATCGCGTGCGTGCGATTGAATGGGCGATCGAACGTGCCGATACAGATGACTGGGTGTTGGTGGCCGGAAAAGGTCACGAGACCACACAGCAAGTGGGAGATAGTTTTCTTGAAATGGATGACCGTTCAATAGTTAGTGAATGTCTGGGGGTAGCTGCGTGATGGATCTACATGAGTTAGCAAGCGCCGTTGACGGCGAACTTCTGGGATCAGACGGCGTGTTTAAAGGCGTGAGTACCGATACACGCACGATCCAAGACGGCGACCTTTTTGTGGCGTTAGAAGGCCCCAACTTTGATGGCCATGTGTTTTTATCGGAGGCGCAAAATAAAAGAGCAGTAGGGGCGATGGTTAGTCATGCTGTGGCTACGGATTTACCTCAGGTTACGGTTGAAGATACACGCCTAGGTTTGGGCGTGCTGGCAGGTTACTGGCGAAACAAATTTGATTGTCCCGTAGTAGCAGTGACGGGCAGTAACGGTAAAACAACCGTGAAGGAAATGATCGGTTCAATACTCAAGACCCAAGGTGAAGTATTGATCAGTATGGGCAATCTGAACAACGACATAGGGCTACCCTTAATGTTGTGCCGGCTGCGGGCGGAACACCTTTATGCCGTATTGGAAATGGGGATGAACCGACGCGGTGAGATCGATTACTTGACTCACCTCGCGAGGCCGCAAGTGGCGGTAATCACCAATGCGGCACAGGCTCATTTGGAGGGGCTGGGTAGTGTTGAATCAGTAGCGGAAGCAAAGGCGGAAATTTTCAACGGCTTAGAACAAGGAGGGGTCGCAATAATCAACAGCGATGACGACTTCGCTCCAATGTGGCAGCGCCGTGCTCGCGATCACAGATCTATTACCTTCGGCATTGAACATCCTGCAGATGTAACGGTTAACGGTTTCGACACGAATGGTATCGGCAGTGTCATGACTATGTGCACTCCCCTTGGTGTTTGTGAAGTCGCGTTGTCCCTTCCGGGAAGGCACAACGTTATGAATGCTCTCAGCGCTGCGGCAGCGGCAATAGCGGTAGGTGTGGATCTTGAGCATATCCAGGCAGGGCTCGAGTCCATGACGCCGGTAGTTGGAAGGCAGCAGATACGCCGCGGCAAAAACGGCGCCACTGTAATCGATGACAGCTACAACGCAAATCCAGATTCTGTGGCAGCAGCGGTTCAGGTGCTGGCTGCGGCAAGGGGCAGAAAGATTTTTGTAATGGGTGACATGGCGGAACTGGGTAGTGACGCGGAGAATCTACACCAGGTGGTTGGAAGACAAGCGCGACAAGCGGGTGTTGATTACTTATTGGCGATCGGCAGGCTGAGTCCGGCTGCAACCGAAGAATTTGGTGAGCACGGTAAACACTTTGCGGATAAGAACGAGTTGATCGACGTTTTGGGATCCTTTCTCAGCGTAAATACCACCATTCTAGTCAAAGGCTCACGCTCAATGCGTATGGAAGAGGTTGTTCGGGCCATTACAGATTCGGGGACATCACACTGATGCTGTTTTATTTGTTCGATACCCTGGCCCACGAATTTAGCGTATTTAACGTATTTCGCTATATAACGTTCCGCGGTATCTGCGGCGTCTTGACCTCGCTTTTAATTTGTTTCGTATTGGGGCCGACCATGATCAGGAGACTTAGTCGACACCAGATAGGGCAAACCGTTAGAGCTGACGGACCACCAACACATTTTGACAAGATCGGAACCCCTACAATGGGTGGTGCACTTATCTTGGTTTCAGTGGTGCTGTCGACCTTGCTTTGGGCAGACCTTTTTAATCGCTTCGTCTGGGTGGTGTTATTCACGTGTTTGTCGTTCGGGATAATCGGCTGGCTCGATGACTATAAAAAACTGGTCGATAAAAATCCGAAGGGTATCGGTGCGAGAAATAAGTTTATGTGGCAAAGCATAGTTGGTTTAAGTGCTGCTGTGTTCCTGTATCTGACGCACCAATCGCCTATCGAACTTTCGCTAATCGTCCCTTTTTTCAAAGATGTCGCCGTATATCTTGGCCCTGGGTTCATTCTTTTGACTTACTTTGTCATAGTCGGTGCCAGCAATGCAGTTAATTTAACTGATGGCTTAGACGGTTTGGCAATTATGCCGACGGTACTGGTAGCGGGGGGATTGGGCATATTCGCCTACGCGACCGGCCACGCTGTGTTCGCGCCGTATCTGGCGATCCCGTACATACCCGGCACCGGTGAAGTGCTGGTTTTCTGCGCTGCTTTGGTTGGCGCTGGACTCGGTTTTCTTTGGTTCAATACATACCCGGCGCAAGTGTTCATGGGCGACATCGGTGCGCTGGCTTTGGGTGCCTCACTAGGGGTGGTGGCCGTTGTGGTCAGACAGGAGATCGCCTTTTTTATTATGGGTGGAATTTTCGTCATCGAAACAATCTCCGTAATTCTGCAGGTGACCTCCTACAAATTAGTCGGTAAACGTATTTTCAAGATGGCGCCGTTGCACCACCACTTTGAACTTAAAGGTTGGCCAGAACCTCGCGTGAGTGTGAGGTTCTGGATTATGAGCTTGATTTTGGTGTTGGTCGGATTGGCCACACTTAAGATCAGATAAGTATGAGAGCTGTTCGAACGTCGACGCGAGATTCAGACTTGGCAGGCAAACGTAAAGCACTAGTAGTAGGCCTGGGTCAAACAGGGTTGTCGTGTGTCCAATTTCTTGTCGCAAAGGGCGCGGACGTGACTGTAGTGGATTCACGTGATTTGCCACCGATGTATCGAACATTGCATGATCAGTTGCCGGATATCCCGATACACACTGGTGCCTTTCAAGATGAGCACTTCCTTGCCGCGGACTTTATTGTGGTGAGTCCTGGTGTTGCGCTGGACGAAACCGTGATTAAAAACGCGCGGGACTACGGTATTGAGGTGATAGGAGATGTAGAGCTTTTTCTACGCGAAATCGAAGCGCCGGTGCTGGCGATAACCGGATCCAATGGCAAGAGCACCGTCACTGCACTGGTGGGCGACATGTGCCGTCAACATGGTTTAAACGTAGAAGTAGCCGGCAATATCGGAATACCGGTATTGGATCTTTTGCGCGAGCACGAAACTTGGCCCGACTGCTTCGTACTGGAGCTCTCCAGTTTTCAATTGGAATCTACTGATAGTTTACGTGCACACGCAGCCGCTCTGTTGAATCTGAGTGTAGATCACATGGATCGTTACGCGTCGTTTGAAGATTACCTCAAAGTTAAGGGACGAATATTCGTTGGCGATGGGATGGCGATCGTCAACCGTAATGATCCAAACGTGATCCGCGCACTGCCGGCAGGTAAACATTTCGTTTCTTTCGGCAGTGATATACCACCGACGTCGAAAGACTACGGGTTAGTAAAAATGGGCGGCGTAACCTGGTTGGCGCGAGGCAACGACAATTTGATGCCGGCCAGCAGCGTGCCCCTGACAGGTGGACACAATTCGCTCAACGTGCTCGCTGCTGTTGCTATGGCTGAGCAAATGGGAGTGAGTGTTGAGTCGTGTATCAAGGCGGTCGAGGGGTTCCAGGGACTACCCCACCGCATGGAGGTGACGCTGGAAAAGGATAAAGTCACTTGGATCAACGACTCCAAAGCAACCAACATAGGTGCAACCGCAGCGGCGCTCAATGGATTAACCACACCGGTCGTTCTGATTGCCGGTGGTGATGCAAAAGGTGCTGATTTTTTCCCACTAAGAGAACCCATCTTAAAACGTGTGCGTACGGTTGTGTTGCTGGGGCGCGATGCCGACAGAATTGAAAAAACCATTACCGGTTTGGTTCCCATTATTAGAGCCGTAGATATGAAGGACGCCGTGTCCCAAGCCAAATCTGCGGTGGTCGCCGGCGATACCGTACTGTTGTCGCCGGCGTGCGCAAGTTTCGATATGTATGACAATTTCGAGCAGCGTGGCGAGCACTTCAAGTCGTTGGTCCACGAATTGGTATGAATACGGTCGTTCACAGTTTAGGTAACTCGCAAGCGGTAAAAGGACCGCCAGCGCAGGACATCAAACAAGTCGATATCTTGCTGGTCGGCACTGTCTTGGTATTGCTTACGTTTGGCCTGGTTATGGTCTATTCGGCTACTGTGGCCAGCGGTAGCCAAGAATTAGAAGTAAATTTTTCGCCAGTCCTCAGTCATCTGGCCCATATTCTCTTGGGTGTGGTTCTCGTCATAGCGCTACGCTTTTCTCGGCTAGAGTGGTGGGAAAGACTTAGCAAACCTTTGTTAGTTGCATCCATACTGAGTTTGATAATCGTCTTACTGCCGGGCATCGGGGTGAATGTCAATGGTAGTACGCGTTGGATTGCCATGGGGGCTGTGCGTGTGCAACCAGCAGAACTGGCTAAGATTTTTATGGTTGTCTACGTAGCAAGCTACCTCGTGCGCAAAAACCATGCCCTGAGCGAATTCACTCATGGCATTGTTATGGTAGGCACCGTTATGGTCGCTATGGCCATACTCTTGTTGCTGCAACCTGACTTCGGCAGCGTTGTGGTGATCTCTCTTACCGTGATGGCGATGTTGTTTTTAGGTGGTGTCAGGCTTTGGCATTTCACGCTATGCGTCGTTTTTGCGGTCACCGCACTGGCAATTCTAGTCTGGATCGAGCCCTACCGATTGCAACGTATCATGAGCTTTTTGAATCCGTGGTCTGATCCTTTTGATACCGGGTTTCAGTTGATACAAGCGCTCATCGCCTTTGGTCGTGGCGAGTGGTTGGGCGTGGGTTTAGGAGCAAGTATCCAGAAGCTTTATTACCTGCCCCACGCCAGTAATGATTTTCTATTGGCGGTCATCGCTGAGGAGCTTGGTTTCATCGGTGTTCTTGTGGTGGTGGTCTTGTTTGGGGTTTTGTTATGGCGGGCATTTGTGATCGCCCGGCGTGCAGATAGGGTAGGAATGCATTTCGCCGCCCGGCTTGCAGAAGGTATTGGGTTGTTACTCGCTATACAAGCCATGATCAATATGGGCGTGAATATGGGTCTGTTGCCGACTAAAGGTCTGACTCTACCCCTGATGAGTTATGGTGGTAGCAGCTTGTTGGCCACCTGTTTTGCCCTGGGTTTACTGTTCGCGGTCGAGCGTGCAATCCAACCACGACCGGGAGCGGAACGATGAGTACCCTGCTAGTCATGGCGGGTGGCACTGGTGGGCACGTCTTCCCGGCCTTGGCAGTGGCCGAGAACCTAAGAGACAGAGGTGTCGAAGTCGTTTGGCTGGGCACTCGGAACGGGATGGAAGCAAAAACAATTCCCGCCGCTGGATTCGATATCGAGTGGATCCATATTCGGGGTGCCCGTGGTAAGGGTTTGCTGGGCTGGTTGCGTACGCCTTTTCTTTTGCTCATTGCCATGATTGAGACCACCGGTGTGATTTTACGCCGTAGGCCCGGGGCGCTGTTAGGGATGGGTGGCTTTGTTTCGGGGCCTGGTGGCGTAGTGGCCTGGCTCTTGCGTCGCCCACTTCTCCTGCATGAGGCCAACGCTCTGGCTGGAATGACGAATCGTTTTTTGGTGCACGTCGCAACCAGAGTGATGACAGGATTTCCCGGAACCTTCACCGAGTCGGTCAACCCGCAACATGTAGGCAATCCCGTCCGTCCAGAGATTTGTAATGTTGAGGCACCTGAACAGCGCTTATCTGATCGTTCGGGCCCGCTACGCCTGCTCATTGTGGGCGGTAGCCAGGGTGCCCGGGCGCTGAACAAGGGTTTACCCAAAATTATTCACGATCTTTCCACCCAATTTGATTTTGACATATGGCATCAAACCGGCCTGCGGGAGCAAGCAGAAGTCGATCAGGCCTACGAAGAATATTCGTTGCGCGTACGGGTGGATGCGTTCATTGACGACATGGCGGAGGCTTATCGGTGGGCGGATCTCGTTTTGTGCCGTGCTGGTGCAATGACCGTGGCCGAGATAAGTGCAGCAGGTGTTACAGCTGTATTTATTCCATTCCCGTATGCGGTGGGTGATCACCAGACTGCCAACGCCAATTACTTAGTGCAGCGTAAAGCAGCCTATCTCGTTGCTGAAAACCAGCTGGCTCAACAACTGCCCGCAATTTTAACCAACTGTTGCCGACATCGAGCCCAGTTGATTTCGGTCGCGCAAAAGGCGAAGTCTTTAGCCAAGCCCAACGCCACCCAATGCGTTGCTGATATTTGTATGGAGACACTCAATGCGTGAACACGTGCGACGTATTCATTTTATTGGGATCGGGGGCAGCGGGATGAGCGGTCTTGCGGAAGTGCTGTTGAATCTGGGTTACGAAGTATCTGGCTCGGATCAAGCCGCAACTCCGGTCACAACCCATCTGAAGGACAGCGGCATAGCGGTAAACATTGGACACGATGCCAAGTTGGTTGGGGATTGTGATGTCGTGGTGGTTTCTTCGGCAATCAATGGAAGTAATCCTGAGGTTGCAGCAGCGAAAGCGTCAAAAATCCCGGTCATTCCACGCGCTGAAATGTTGGCCGAACTCATGCGGTTTCGCAAGGGAATCGCTGTAGCGGGTACACATGGAAAAACTACGACGACGAGTCTGGTCGCCAGCGTGCTGGCACGGGGTGGACTGGATCCGACTTTTGTAGTCGGAGGGATGGTTAATAGCGCCGGACGCAATGCGGTATTGGGTACGGGAGACTACCTGGTGGCGGAAGCCGATGAAAGTGACGCGTCTTTTCTGCACCTCCAACCTGAAATTGCCGTGATCACGAATATCGATACCGATCACATGGACGCATATAGTGGCGATTTTAAAAAACTCAAAAAGACTTTCATCGATTTTCTCCAAAACCTGCCGTTCTATGGCTTAGCCGTGCTGTGTCTTGACGACACCAATGTGCAGAGCATTCTCCCCGCTGTGCGCAAACCTATACTTACATACGGTGCACACCCTGATGCAGATGTCCGGCTCACCCAAGTCAGTCAAGATGGCCTGCGCATGCGCTTCGAAGTGGCGCGAAAGGATCATACAAAGCCGCTCGAGATCGAGCTTGCCCTGCCAGGCGTACATAACGCGTGTAATGCGCTGGCGGCTATTGCGATCGGTACCCAGCTGGGCGTAAGTGACGCTGACATCATAACCGCCTTGAAGGACTTTGCAGGTATCGGCCGTCGTTTCCACATCCGCGGTGAGATCAAATTATCTCAGGGCAGTGCATTGGTTGTAGATGACTATGGCCATCACCCACGGGAAATAGCTGCTACTTTGCAGGCGGCGCGTGGTGCCTGGCCAGAGCGCAGATTGGTAGTGGTGTTCCAACCTCATCGATTTTCTAGAACCCGCGATCTGATGGACGATTTCAGTCAGCTGCTGTCGGCGCAGGAACCTCTGCTGATTACCGAAGTTTACCCAGCTGGGGAGGCGCCAATCAGCGGCGCCGACGGTAGGGCTTTGTGCCGGGCTATTCGCGCTCGTGGCCGGGTAGACCCGGTATTCGTGCCATCGTTGACACAACTGGCTGAGAGTTTACGCAACATCGTTCGAGACCGGGATGTGGTTTTGACCCTGGGGGCAGGTGATATCGGGCGTGCTTCCCAAAATCTAGTGGCGACTGGGCTGGGAGAAGAAACATGATGACTTCACCAAGTGCCAGTTATCTACCTCGCGGCGAGTTGCGGGTAAATGAACCGATGTCGAAACACACCAGTTGGCGAGTTGGTGGGCCGGCGGACCAGTTTTTTATACCAGCGGACCGAGATGATCTGATTCAGTTTCTAATCAACTTGGAACCCAACGTCGAGGTGACCTGGATAGGGCTGGGCAGCAACCTGTTGGTGAGGGACGGGGGTATTCGTGGAGTCGTTATCGCCACGCACGGGTGTTTTAACAGCATCGAGTTGGTAAATCGAAATCGCATCTATATCGAGAGTGGCGTACCCGGCGCAAAGATTGCGCGCTTTAGCGTGGGCAATGATCTTACCGGTGCCGAGTTTTTCGCCGGTATCCCCGGGACTTTCGGTGGTGCCCTGGCGATGAATGCAGGCGCTTTTGGTGGCGAAACTTGGGATGTGGTTACCAAAGTGGAGACAATCGACACCTCCGGTAAGACCATCACTCGCTCCCCGATGGAATTTGAAATCGGCTACCGAACGGTGTCCTTACCTAGAGATGAATGGTTTTTATCCGGCGAAATCCTACTCAAGCCCGGGGATAGTGAGGAGGGTCGCAAAAGGATAAGGCAATTGCTGTCAAAACGTTCGGACACACAACCTATCCAGATTCCGAATGCGGGTTCTGTTTTCCGAAATCCTGACGGCGATCACGCGGCACGGTTGATCGAATCCTGCGGATTAAAGGGAGCACGCAAGGGGCGTGCTTCAGTATCGACACTGCACACGAATTTCATCCTCAACGAGGGTGGCGCGACTGCAACCGATATTGAGCACCTGATTGAACACGTGCGATGCACGGTGCAGGAAGCCGAAGGGGTCGAGCTTGAGTGTGAAGTGCGCATCATAGGAGAGGATCGGTGAGTGACCAATTTGGACAAGTTGCCGTGTTACTGGGGAGAGCTGCTGTCGAACATGGTGGGCTGCTGCGGGAGACAAGTCTATGACTTCGAGACGGGCATTGGCTGAAAATAAGTACAAGCGACGGCTCGCCCGTCGGCGTCGGCGTCGACAAGCCTTGATCGGCTTGGTAGCTGTGGGGGTGACCATATTAACCGTGATGGCCGTAGCAACCGACGGTCTGTTGCGGCCAGGTGCTTTTCCCATCAAGGAATTGCGTCTGGAGGGTGAATTTAACCACCTCAGTCCAGAGGGGGTAAGGGCTGCCATAGTGCAAGAACTTGGAGACAACTATTTTTCACTCGATTTGAGTCGAATCGAACGGGCCGTTGAAAGTCTGCCTTGGGCCTATCAAGCGAGTGTGCAGCGCTCTTGGCCACATGGTCTCACCGTGCGAGTCGAGGAACAGCATCCGGTGGCCCGATGGGGCGAAAAAAACTGGTTGAACGAAAAGGCGGAGATTATCGAGCTAGATCAAATGGTTGAAACCAACGACCTTGTGTCCTTGAGCGGGCCTGATGGCATAGCTGCCGAGGTATGGGCCAAATACAACGAATGGTTGCCCCTGTTTCGCGCACGGGGCATGGAAATTGGATCAGTCGACGTAGATGAACGTTACGCTTGGTCCTTGCAAGTAGTGCCTGCCCAATCCGAACACAAGTTTCAGGTTCTTTTAGGGGTGGATGAACACGATCAACGGCTGAACAGATTTTTGTATGCCTTCGCCGCCTTGAAACCAGAAGCAGATTCCTTGCTGCAGGTGGATTTACGCTACCCCAACGGAATGGCAGTAACTAGAGGCGATGTTCGGCAGGAACATGAGGTGGTCTTGAATGAGGTTGACTGATGAATAAGAAGAGCGATGAGCGACTCATTGTGGGTCTGGATATAGGAACCTCCAAAGTATTAGCGATAGTCGGTGAAATAAGTCCTACTGGTGAAGTGGAAATCATAGGTGTTGGGCATCACCCCGCACGGGGCATGCGAAAGGGTGTGGTGTCCAATATTGAATCCACGGTGCAGTCGATCCAGCGAGCGGTTGAGGAGGCCGAGCTTATGGCCGGTTGTCAAATCTACTCCGTATTCGCCGGTATCGCAGGTGCCCATATCAACAGCTTCAACTCCCACGGAGTGGTTGCCATTCGAGACAAGGAGGTCGACAACTCGGATATTGAACGCGTCATCGAGGCGGCGCGGGCACTGGCTATTCCGAACGACCAAAAAGTACTCCATATCCTGCCTCAAGAATTCGTTATCGATGGCCAAGAAGGAATACGCGAGCCCATCGGCATGAGCGGTGTTCGGCTGGAAGCAAAGGTCCATATCATTACCGGTGCGGTGAGTGCCGCACAAAATATAATCAAGTGTATCCGTCGTTGCGGGCTGGAGGTGGATGACATTATCTTGGAGCAGCTCGCTTCCAGCGAATCGGTTCTTATAGAAGATGAAAAAGATCTCGGTGTCTGCTTAGTAGATATAGGAGGTGGCACTACCGATGTTGCAGTCTTTATCGAAGGTGCCATTCGTCATACCGCAGTCATACCTATCGCCGGTGATCAGATTACCAACGACATCGCGGTAGCGTTACGAACACCTACGCAAGCTGCAGAAGAGATTAAAAAGAAGTATGGCTGCGCCCTGATTCAACTGGCGCACAGCGATGAGACTATAGAAACCCCAAGTGTCGGGGATCGGCCTCCGCGTAAATTAGCCCGCCAAACATTGGCTGAAGTGGTTGAACCACGCGTTGAAGAATTGTTCGAGCTGGTAAGAAGCGAACTGAGGCGGAGTGGTTTCGAAGAATTAATGGGCTCAGGTGTGGTTCTGACCGGCGGCAGCTCAAAAATGGACGGTATGGTCGAGCTGGCCGAGGAAGTGTTCCATATGCCGGTGCGAATAGGTATGCCTAAGTCGGTCCAGGGGCTTACCGAAGCCGTGAGAAATCCAATCTATTCAACCGGAGTGGGGCTTATCCAATTCGGTCATGTGAATCAGGCACCAAAACTGCCGCAAGAGCCCAAGCTATCTACATTCAGTGGGGTCATGTCAAGGATGAAGACTTGGTTTCAAGGGGGATTCTAGTGCACGCCACCCGACGGAATTTAATGTGTTTCCAAGATTCGGAGGTACCAGAGAGTTATGAGTTATGAAGGTAAAGCAAACAGCCCTGAACAGCAGCAAGTGTTCGAGCAAAACGATTATCAAAGCGAGACTACAAACATGTTTGAACTAATAGATAACGTAGCACAGCAAGCAGTCATTAAAGTGATCGGTATCGGCGGCGGTGGCGGAAACGCGGTCGATCATATGATGGCGAGCGAACTCGACAGTGTTGAATTCATAAACGCAAACACGGATGCCCAAGCGTTAAGTAGATCCACTGCTGCTTCCAAGCTTCAGTTGGGGTGCAATCTGACCAAGGGCCTTGGTGCGGGCGCTAATCCCGAAATCGGTTGTCAGGCGGCCATGGAGGACCGGGATCGTATCGCGGAGGTTATCGACCACTCCGATATGGTGTTCATAACGGCAGGGATGGGTGGTGGTACCGGTACGGGTGCGGCACCGATAGTGGCCCAGATCGCTCGCGAACAGGGTGCACTCACCGTTGCGGTGATCACGAAGCCCTTTCCTTTTGAGGGCAAGAAACGCATGTCCGTTGCCGAACAGGGGATTGATGACCTATCTGAATATGTGGACTCACTGATCACAATTCCAAACGAGCGCGTGCTCGACGTCATGGGTAAGCAGGCGACGTTGCTCGATGCATTCGCCTGTGCCAACCAGGTATTACTCAATGCGGTGCAAGGGATTTCAGAGTTGATTACGAGGCCCGGCCTGATCAATGTAGATTTCGCGGATGTGCGTACCGTTATGGCTGAGATGGGTATGGCGATGATGGGGTCCGCTACCGCAACCGGGCCGGATCGGGCTACGGAGGCGGCACGGGCAGCGATATCGAGTCCGCTACTCGAAGATACAGATGTATCCGGTGCTCGAGGTATATTGATTAATGTGACAGCGGGCATGGATATGGCCATCGGAGAGTTCGAGGAAGTCGGTACTGCAGTGCGTGAGCTGGCCTCTGACGACGCAACCCTAGTTATTGGGACCGTGTTGGACCCGGAAATGCGCGGTGATCTTAGGGTTACGATGGTGGCCACCGGTATAGGCGAATCTATCGAAAGTGTACCGGAGTATCCGAGAGTCGTGGCCAATGAACTTAGACCAAAAAAAGTCGCCAACTATGACGATCTAGATGCGCCTACAGTGATCAGAAATCGTCGGGATGAGCAAGATCTGGCGAGTTTGGTCGATGATAAAGGAATGGACTATCTGGAAATCCCTGCATTTTTGCGAAAACAGGCGGATTGAAACTATGGCTATCATTTTCGAATCCCAACTACACAATCAGCAAGGAATCGTGTACGATGCCGGGCCGTAGGGGAGGACAATCAGGGCAATCCTCGCTAGGGCCGCTTGTACATAACCATAAGCGGGAAGATAACAACGACCGAGCACCCATGATTACACAAAGAACGCTTAAGAACGTAATACGTGCTACTGGCGTCGGACTACATACTGGGGACAAAGTTTATTTAACGCTGCGGCCTGCAGCCCCCAATACGGGCATTGTATTCCGTCGAATTGATCTAGATCCAGCTGTTGATATACCTGCTCGATGCGAGAATGTCGGGGATACACGCCTATCTACAACGCTAGAGCGTGGAAACGTTCGTATCTCGACAGTGGAACACTTGATGTCCGCGTTTGCTGGTTTGGGCGTGGACAACGCTTATGTCGACTTGACAGCGCCGGAAGTCCCCATTATGGATGGTAGTGCCGGCCCATTCGTATTCTTGATTCAGTCTGCCGGAGTCGAAGAACAAAGCGTGGCCAAGCAATTCATCCGAATCAAGAAGAAAATCAAGCTGGAAGAAGGCGACAAATGGGCCCGTTTCGAGCCGCTCAATGGCTTTAAAGTCTCCTTCGCGATTGATTTCGAGCACCCGATTTTCCACGACTCTGCGCAACACGCCAGCGTTGATTTCTCCGCTACGTCGTTTGTGAAAGAAGTGAGTCGGGCACGTACATTCGGATTCATGCAAGAATTGGAAGCGTTACGAGAGGCTGGCTTGGCACGTGGTGGAAGCTTGGACAACGCAATCGTCATGGACTCTTATCACATTTTAAATGACGACGGGCTGCGTTACGAAGATGAGTTTGTGAAACATAAAATCCTGGATGCCATCGGCGATCTTTATCTTTTGGGGCATCCGCTTATTGGCGCTTTTAGTGCTTACAAATCGGGTCATGCGCTGAATAACAAACTTCTGCGCAAGTTATTGTTGCAGAAAAACGCCTGGGAATTGGTTACTTTTGACGACGTTAGTGACGCACCGATTGCTTTTGTGCAACCTGCGTCTGCCCCTTCGTGACGGGTTTTATAAAACACAAAACTAACGAGAATTTTTTAAAGTTCGTACTAGCCGTTGGAGCGATTTACTTAGCTCTGGGTCCGGAATCGTCTGAGCGGCTTGTTTGATGATGTGTCTGGTTTCTTCATCGGGTTGCTTTCGACCAGGCGATGTTTTAGCCGTTTTAGGATCAATGTTTGTATGCAAGGAAAGTCGCACGGTTAAGGTATGAACTTTAGGTAATCCTTGTTGTTGGAGACGAGAAAGGATTGAGTTATGGCGGTGGCGTATCCAGTTTGCCCAAACTGGTGAGTGAACCCAAACCGTCAGTGTTCCATCCTTAAAAAAAGCTGGTTGAATAAAATTACAAGCCGGATTCGGCAAAATATTGTTCCAGGCTCGCTGAAATGGTTTTAAGTCAACTGCACCTTGTGTAACTTGCCGCAGAGTTTGGTCGGAACCGGTAAACAGGCTTTTGATTGGGCTTAGGGTTTTTCTACGCTGTGACATAAAAACGTATTTTACAGGTCAGTAAGAACTTAGGCAGATTAAAGATGCAGATAATCTTAGTTCCGGGAAATGCCAGTCGTCGATCTTGTTGTTTGACTAAAAAGGGCTTTGCCCTACTAGTGACGCTCATTGTTATCATCCCTGTCGCGGTGGGAATAGGGGCTTACCGTTTTGGCGTGTCATACGCTACTTACCAGCCGAGCGCTGAACAGCTCCGTCTGGCTTATGTCCAAACCACACTTGAAAACGGTCAACGTCAAGTACAACAAGCCGAGCGTAGTGTCGAGCGGCAACTTGATACGCTTGGCCGGAGACTAGGGCATGTTCAGGCACATTTACTACGCCTGAACGCTTTGGGCAGGAGATTAACAGACATGGCCAGTTTGGATCCCAACGAGTTCGATTTCGACTTGGAACCTGCAGTGGGTGGGCCATCAAACTCATCTGTGCAGGATCAAAGTGCCGCAGATCTTATTGCTGCGCTGGAAGCTTTAGAGAGGAGTGTCCAAGACAAGCGGGGAGAGCTAGACATCTTGGAAACTTTGTTGATGGATCATGAACTGCACAGTAAGCAATTTCCACACGGTTGGCCCGTGAGTGATGGCTGGATCTCTTCAGGCTACGGATATCGCAATGACCCGTTTTCTGGTAAACGATCATTTCACACCGGGGTCGACATTGCCACCAAACCAGGTGCACCGATTCATGCGGTCGCGGCTGGTGTCGTAACCGTATCCAGCGCTAGGTCTGGATACGGAGTCATGGTCGAGGTCAATCACGGTAAAGGCTATGTGACGCGTTACGCACATGCACTAAAGGCTGACGTAGAGACAGGTGATCGTGTGAAAAAAGGAGATGTCGTTGCTATAGTCGGAAGCACTGGACGATCTACCGGTGCTCATTTGCATTTCGAAGTATTACATAACGGTAAAGCGGTAAATCCTCTTAAATACATTCGCGCTTCGTTGTAACCTGGGCATCGTGGGATTAACCGGGTGTTGAAACCCGGAGCCCCTGCTATCATATATCATTAATTACCTTTGGGTTTAACCCGCATATTGCTTCAGGGCCCCGGATCCGAGTACATCATTTCTGGTCGAAAACCTCGTCAGTCGAGTCTGATCCCGCTGGTCCATGGTAAAAAAGGGGAAAGATGTCTTCTCCACAATTGGGTCCGGAATCTAGTGTGAATAGATACTGACTTGCTTTAAACGAGATAACAATGGGAACAATGCTGACAAAGATATTCGGTAGCCGAAATCAACGCCTGATTAGGCAAATGCAAAAGGACGTTAACAAGATCAACGCGCTGGAGGCAGAGATAAGCGGGTTGACAGATGCACAGTTGTCGGCGAAAACGGAAGAGTATCGTAATCGGATTAAGAACGGCGAGCAAATAGAGGATCTGTTAGCGGAAGCTTTTGCCGTAGTCCGGGAAACGGCTAAACGGACCTTGGAAATGCGTCACTTCGACGTGCAATTAATCGGCGGTATGGTTTTGCACCAAGGAAAGATAGCAGAGATGCGCACAGGTGAAGGGAAGACCTTAGTTGCAACATTACCGGCCTACCTAAACAGCCTTGACGGTCGTAGCGTACATATCATCACAGTAAATGATTATTTGGCCCGACGCGACGCCGAATGGATGGGTAAGATCTACAAGTTCTTGGGGCTAACCGTTGGGGTTGTCGTTTCGGGTCAGGATCCGGCAACCAAGCGTGAAGCTTACGCCTGCGACATCGTATACGGTACCAACAACGAGTTTGGGTTCGACTATCTTCGCGACAATATGGCTTTTACTGGCGAAGATCGGGCACAGAGAGGTTTACACTACGCCATAGTCGATGAAGTTGACTCTATTCTCATTGATGAGGCGCGAACACCCCTGATTATTTCCGGGCCTGCTGAAGAAAGTACTGATTTATACCTCAAGATCAATGAAATTATTCCTTTACTCACTAAGCAGGAAACGGAAGAGGGGCCCGGTGACTACAGTTTAGATGAAAAGGCGAAACAGGCGTTTTTGACGGACGAGGGGCACGAGAGATGTGAGCGCCTTCTCGAAGAGCACAAGCTATTACCGGTTGGGTCGAGTCTATACGATGTAGCAAACATATCGTTGTTACATCATTTAAACGCTGCTTTGCGAGCACATACACTTTTTCAACGTGATGTGGACTACATCGTGCAAAACGACGAGGTGATCATAATCGATGAGTTCACGGGCCGAATGATGCCGGGCCGGCGATGGTCAGAAGGATTGCATCAGGCGGTTGAGGCTAAGGAGGGGGCCAGGGTTCAGCAAGAAAACCAGACTTTAGCTTCAATCACTTTTCAGAACTACTTTCGCTTATACGATAAGTTGGCTGGGATGACCGGTACTGCAGATACCGAAGCACCAGAGTTCCATCAGATCTACGGTCTAGAGGTGGTCGTTATCCCGACTCATATGCCCATGGTCAGAGATGATAGGCCGGATTTGGTGTATCGGACGACCAAGGAGAAGTTTACATCGATCATAGAAGGGGTTCGGGAATCCAACCAAAAACAGCAGCCGGTTTTACTCGGCACGGCTTCAATCGAGACTTCTGAACTGCTGGCCAAGTTATTGACTAAGGAGAAGCTCAAGCACGAAGTGCTGAATGCCAAGCAACATGAGCGCGAGGCCCAGATTATCGCTCAAGCGGGCCGTCCCGGTTCGATTACCATAGCTACCAACATGGCCGGGCGTGGTACAGATATT
>JASJAT010000009.1 GCA_030066885.1 Arenicellales bacterium
TGGAAGCTTTGCTTATTTTTACTGATTCGAACTCGCCGTTCTTTAATATGGTCAGTTCAATTTCGACATCGCCTTGATGGCCTTTTTTACGGGCGTTTTTAGGGTAAAACCGATGCCTGGCAATGGCGTTCAACAGCTCGGCTAAATAACGTTCCTCCGCACGCAGTTGACGGTGCCGTCTTGCTTTGAGCTCCTCACTTTGTTCCCTTTGGGAAGCTTGGTGGGTCTGTTGTTGCTCCATCTCCGACGTACGTTCCGGTGTTGTCTCGGTCGCTTGTTTTTCGAGCGATACGGGTTCAGCCGCTACCAGTGCAGGCTGTTCCGGGACAGCCGATGCTGGTTCTTCCAATAGTGCTTGGACTAAAGTATTAGGCTGATTTGTTTTCCGTTGTTTAGTGTAGTTGGGCTGAACCGTCTGGTGTAACGGCTGGGTCGGCTCACTGATCTTGGCTTTTTCCTCGGCCGGAGCCCCCGCATGGTCGATCACTCGGATTGAGACTATAACGGTATCTGATTGAATCTGTTCGCTGTCGAACAAAGCAAACAGATGGTCTGACAGAGGTACGAGAATAGCCGCGTGTCCCACCATCGACACCGCAAGAAATGTTAATAAGCGCAGGCTGTGCATTCGAAACAGTATGTTATTACCTTAATCCGTATATTGCATCAGGACCCCGAATGATGGCGTAGAGCAGGATTGGTTGGACGCCGGGACGGAGCTCGAGGCACAGCCGTAGCTATGGCTTGATTGAAGCCCAAGTCCAAGCGAGCCTGTACCAGCCAAGGTCGGGGTAGGCCGACCATCAGTACATACTATACTCATCGAAGGATCAAGCATTAGATAGTTTCAGTCTTTGATTTAGGAATTAAATACAACAGACGGCCGCCTTGGTGCAATATGCGGATTAACACTAGGCTATACGAAAACCGGCTTTTCTTAGAATGAAAGCGTCAGCGGGCAGAACACCGACCAGTGCTGTTGTAGAATGGATTTAACAGCTGAAGTAAACCCTTGAAAATTGCAACCACAATGGAAGCGATCGCTCAAGCCCAACCCAATATCGCCCTGGTGAAATATTGGGGCAAAAAAAGAGGTGATAGAAACATACCCGCAACGCCCTCATTGTCCATTACATTGAACACACTTCAAACGCGCACGCGGGTCAAGTTTAGACAGGACTACGGCACTGATCGGCTAAGTATCAACGGCACCACTGATCCGATCCAACTCCACAGAGTCACCGGCTGTCTGGATGCACTCAGGCAAGTAACGGGAATCAATCAATACGCGGATATTGTGTCGGTAAATAATTTTCCGACTAGCGCGGGTATCGCCTCGTCCGCTTCAGGGTTTGCGGCACTCGTGACTGCAGCGTGTGCGGCGTTGGATGCGAACCTAAGTGGTGAGGAACAATCACGCCTGGCGCGAAGAAGTTCCGCATCGGCCGCGCGATCCGTTTTTGGAGGGTTCGTGGAAATGGACATAAAAGCACAAGATCCGGCGGCCCGACCCCTGCTGACGGAAACCGAATGGCCACTCGATATCGTAGTAGCCGTTACCTCGACCCAGCCAAAACAGATCGGATCCACGGCAGGGATGGAACAGAGTGCCGCAACGTGTGAGTACTATGACGCATGGGTGAGTTCAACAAGCGGTGATTTTTCCACTGCGCGTCGAGCCGTGCTAAACCATGATTTTGAGCTGCTGGCCGATGTCAGTGAGGCCAGCTGCTTAAAGATGCATGCGGTCATGCTGGCTACGCACCCCGCACTGATCTATTGGAATGGCGCGACCGTTGAAATCATTCACCGTGTTCGGGCTTTGCGTGGCGAGGGATTACCCGCCTTTTTTACCATCGACGCAGGACCGCAAGTCAAAATTATCTCCCTACCCGGCTACCGAGATAAAATCGAGCGGGCAGTCAAAGACATACCGGGGGTGATAGATGTGATATACAGTGGCCTCGGTCCCGGCGCACATGTAGTAGAAAGTTTAAAGTAAAAGATAGAAAAGGTAGAAAGAAACCGGAATGCCGTTTCTTTAAACTTTATGCTTTAAACTTTAAACTTCTATTATTCGAAGATCTGAGTATCTGGAAAAAATTCCAACCATGCCTCTTTATATGCAACCATTGTGAGGAGCAAAAGCTTTTCTCTGTCGGTTGCCCATGCGGTAATGCTTTCTGGGTCAAAGTATATTTCAACCTGTTTCTCCTTAATTACGTCTATTACCGGGATCTCATGGGTCGCCAAGGCTGCGAATGGGTAGAACCGGCTTTCACCTTCAATTTTCAAGCCCAAACCCAACTCGGAAGTGTCATGAACAGCGAGGCCTGGTGCCGGGTTTCTAAAGTCGTGATAAAAATAGGGGTATCCTTGGTGTCCAGGGAATACCATGACGTCAGTATTCGGGTAACTTGACCTCCATGCCTTCCAAGTAGTTTGTATTGAAGGCAGGGCGGAAATCATATCGTCTTTGTGCTCGCCGCTGATCGCCTGATGCTGTAACTGGGACCAAACGCTTTTGGTCTCTCGATCCACAATCAACAAATTATCTCCCTTCAGACCCGTGCCAAAATCAAACGTCAATTCTTCACCATGGATTTTTCTGAGGAAAATCGCACCGGTTCCGGACAGGGGGCACCACGTTGTCGCAATCGGTACACCTTCGACGACATCGTTGACTACCTCGACCATCGCCATATACCTGATTGGGTAGGCCATGGGCTTTTGGTCGATAACGATACCGATGACCAGTTCATTATCGGCTAGCCGAACTTGATTCGATGAAACGGAAGGCGGAGAGACCGGTGCCGGATGTACTGTCATGTTAATCATCGACGGTGGTCGTCCCGGATTCGGCTGCGCGAAAACCTCTACCGAGTCGACCTCGGCGGCGTGCGTTTGCTTAACCCCATCGTGAATGACTAGTGGTAAAAGGATCAGGGTTATTACGAGGTGAGCCTGCCTCACACGAAGGGGCATGGAATATAGATAAAATCGGTGAAACAAGTGGCCAATCCTCCCGCGGTAAAACCGCTTGTCATTGCGAGTGCAGAGATATATCCACTGTGGAAAGTGTATGATCCAACCACACGAAGCAGTACAGAAAGTTATTTCTGGATCGCCACCATCACTTCTTTCCCTCGCAATGACGTCTAGTCCCGAGTGGAGAGTATCGTTTCCAGACGTGTAGCGTCTCTATATTCTCGTATTACAGACGGATACAGAACCTCGTGTATTCCAAGAATTCGTAGTGAGGTATCGCTGCTATCAGCGGTGTCCGCGTCAGGCCCTATTGACCCTCTTCAGTTCTCGCCGTCTAGCGTGCAATACAGGTTCAGTATACCCATTGGCGACTTCTCGACCTTTGAATACAAGATCTACCGCAGCCTGGAACTCTATACTATTGTCTAGATCCGTTGTCATGTTTTTATAGTTCGCGTCGCCATCGTTTTGCTGGTCTACCACTTGTGCCATCCGTCGCATCGTTTCCATCACCTGGTCTGCGCCTACCACGTTGTGGTGCAACCAGTTTGCGATATGCTGGCTGGATATCCTTAAAGTTGCTCGGTCTTCCATCAAAGCAATGTCATTTATGTCCGGCACCTTTGAGCAACCGACACCTTGCCCTACCCAACGCACGACATAACCCAGGATGCCTTGGGCATTGTTATCCAGTTCCTGTTGGATTTCTCTTGGGCTCAATGTTTGTGAACCCAGGGTTGGCACGGTAAGGATATCCAGGAGGCTCGCACGCGGCCGGGAAACGAGTTCTCTTTGCCGGTTGACCACATTGACTTGGTGATAATGTAACGCGTGTAATGTGGCGGCAGTAGGTGAGGGCACCCACGCTGTATTTGCGCCGGCACGCGGGTGGTTGATTTTGGTTTCTACCATCGCGGACATGCGGTCTGGCGCCGGCCACATACCCTTTCCGATCTGTGCGTTACTCGGCAAACCCGTTTCAAGGCCAACATCTACATTCCAATCTTCATAGGCCATCAACCAGTTTGCGCTTTTCATGGCCTCCTTTCGCATCATCGGGCCTGCCTCCATAGCCGTATGAATTTCATCGCCGGTTCGATCCAGAAAACCTGTATTGATAAAAATGACTCTGTGCTGAGCCGCTCGGATACATTCCTTTAGATTGACGGTCGTACGCCGCTCTTCGTCCATGATGCCGATTTTGATGCTGTTTTTTGCCAAGCCCAGGGCTTGCTCTACCCGTTCGAACAGTTCAACCGTTGCAGCGACTTCTTCCGGACCATGCAACTTGGGTTTCACCACGTACATCTGACCGGTTCGGCTGTTACGAAACTTACCTCTGCCGTCCATGTCGTGTTTGGCCGCAAGCGCAGTAAACATAATATCCAGAAAACCCTCGGGAATTTCATCGCCGTTCATGGTCACTGCGTCGGTATACATATGCAACCCGACATTTCTAACCAGCATCAGACTGCGACCGGATAGTGTTAGCCGGCCCCCGTTTGCAGCAGTATATTCCCGATCCGGCGCCAGGGTTCGGTCGATGGTTTTTCCATCTTTTTCAAAGCTCCGCTGCAGTGTGCCCAGCATCAAACCCAACCAGTTTCTATACACGCGAACCTTGTCCTCCGCGTCCACGGCGGCAACTGAATCCTCACAATCCATGATGGTAGTGATCGCGGCCTCCACCTCGACATCGTATATATTGGCCAGGTCACCTTTGCCTATGTAGTAACCTTCACCGATGCAAATTTCGATGTGAAGATTGTTGTTACGCAATAGCACCTTGTCGGGACTGGCTGGTTCACCGGTATATCCAACAAACTGCTCCGTTCGGCCCAAACCAGTTTCAGTCCCATCGCCCATGATCGCTTTGAGTCTTTCGTTTTCGATAAAGTACTTGACCACATAGCCATGGCTACCGACTGCCAAGGGTGTTGCGCGATCCAGAAAATCACGCACATAAGCGATAACTTTTGCACCACGCACCGGGTTGTACTTTTTTGTCCGCTTGCAGCCCTGTTCCTCTGTGATGACGTCGGTCCCGTATAAGGCATCATATAGACTACCCCAACGGGCGTTGGCTGCATTTAAGGCGTATCGGGAATTGTCAACGGGAACGACTAACTGAGGACCGGCTATGATGGCGATCTCATCGTCTACATTGTCAACCCGGACCTGGTAATCTTCTCCCTCCGGTACTAAGTAGCCGATTTCTTCCAAGAACTGCTTTTGCTCATCAACCGAATGAGATCGGTCGTGCTTGTACCAGTCGTCAATCTGCGCTTGGAGATCGTCTCTTTTATCGAGCAACGCCCTGTTCTTAGGGCCCAAGTCCTGAATGATATCCTGCAGATACTGCCAAAAATCGCTTGGTTCGACACCGGTGCCCGGTGCGATTTCGTTAGTCAACAAATCGTAGAGCGTTCGATCTACCTCTAAAGACCCAATGTTCACGGTATTCTTAGTCATTGCGTAGTAACTTGTTGTATAAAAGATAGGGCGATAGTATCAGAAGGGCACCTAAGTACACGTTAGCACGCCGGGGCAGACGCCCTGGTAACAATATGAGATAACCTCCCTTCGCGGCCCCACGTACCTGTCTAACGTAAGTATATAACTGTGTACTAGGTCAGATACAGCCTCTGCGCGCCTATTCCAACTGACACTCGGCCAAGGATTCATCAATGATGTCGATGGCCCGATCCATGTCCTTCTCTGGGATATTGAGCGGGGGTGCTAAAGTCAGTACGTTACCCATCGAGATCTTGAAGCTCAGGCCTTTGCTCAAACTTGAGTAAAGCACCCTTTCGGCCAGATCAACGTTGCGATCACCAGATTCCGGGTTTATCAGCTCTACGCCAAGCAATAATCCCTGGCCGCGCACGTGACCAATCACCGGGTACCGCTGTTGCAACTGAGTGAGCTTGTCCAGCGCCCTGGCCCCCATATCTTTGGAGCGTTGCAGCAGTCCCTCTTGCTCGATGACCCGCAACGTCGCCAGACCCGCTGCGCAGGCGACTGGATTCTTCTCATGCGTATAGTGACCAAGTGCCCTTTCCGGAGCGATGTCCAGATCTTGTCGCGCCAATACCGCGGCCAGGGGGAATACACCTCCACCAAGACCCTTGCCAATCACCACAATATCCGGGATCACATCGTAGTTTTCGAAGGTAAACCATGACCCGGTGCGTCCTAGACAATGCGGAATCTCATCCAGGATAAGCAGCGCCCCGTGTCGGTCGCATGCCTCACGTACGATTTGCCAATATTCCTTCGGGGGGAAATAGGGGATGCTTCGCACGGTCTCTGCCACCACAGCACAGACATCTCCTTCCTTGGCGAGCACGTAGTCAACATACTCGGCACATTTTAAAGTACAGCTACCGGCACAATCCCAAGGGCAGTGTTGATCATCGGGCGGGGGAACGTGTTCAGTGCCTGGCAGCAACGGCCCCGCGTCTTTACGGAACATTGCTTCCCCACCCAGAGAGATGGCGTCTAAAGACGCACCGTGAAATGCATCCCACATGGATATCGTCTTGAAGCGCCCCGTCGCCATTCGCGCCAACTTTAGGGCTATGCCGATGGCGCTGGTGCCTCCTGGGGCGAACAACAGTTTGTTTAGCGGATCGGGCGCAAGGGACGTGAGCTTCTTGGCGAGCTCTATGGCAGGCACGTTGGTAAAGCGGCGCGTACAAAACGACAATTCGTCAAGTTGCTGCTTGGCCGCATCGATCACTGTGGGATGGCCGAATCCCACCTGGTGCACGCTGTTACCGTGAAAATCCAGAATACGATTTCCCTCGAGGTCCTCAACATACGATCCGTTACAACGCCGTAACACGTTAAGGCAAGGTGTTGACAAGGATTGGTGCAGAAAGTATTTGGCATCTTCTTCCAGAAGTAACCGAGTGGCATTGTCAATGCTTTTTTCTTGCCAGGCCTTGCGATAGGGAGAGATATTCAGTTCACCTTCGGAACGAAAGTCATCCAATTCTTTTTTCATGTTATCCACCCGGCCTCGTTGAAATCCATTTGAGCGTATCACAAGCAGCCTCAGTCCGACGGGGGCAGTTTTAGAATCTGCACTGATTATGTTGCGGTGCAACAGGTGCCTGTAACATTTTTGTAATGAAGTCGGACGTGAACTAATATTGAAAACAATGAATCTGCTGTTCACCCTTGCCTAAAGAAGAGAGGCATGACTCTCAATAAAAGGGCTGCACTTCTCGCCGTCATTTTGGCTATCTCGTTGAATCCCGCTATTGCTGCAGATAAAAGCTACGCTCCCTGTACGCCGCAAACTTGCCCCGGGCTCCAATCGTGGCAGGGATTGGATCAACTTTTAGACGACGTATTGGTGGCAAAAAATTCAGCCCGGCTTGCGTACAGCATAGGGGTCAGCCTGTTAAACGAAGGCTGTTGCTTCCAAGAGGTCGTGGGTTACCTCGAATACGCTATCCGTACGGACCCTTCGTTGCAGGGTGTGTTTTACGATCATATGAATTCCCCCAGAGAAGATAGTTGGGGGTTGTGGACCCGTACACTCCTGGCCGTGTCCAGCCGGCTAAAGACCCGTTCCACCATCCATTAGACCGGGGACAGTATACTTTTTAATACCCGTCTTCTGTCTCAGCACTTCAACTTATATTAAAAAGTATACTGTCCCCGGTTTAATCAAAGACCGAGCTCGGCTTTCTTTTGACTGCTCCACGCCTGGGTAATGCGGTCAGCAATCATAGCAATCAGAGCCATGCTCATGCCCGCAATAAATCCTTCGCCTACATTACCGGTATTGAGCGCCAGATAAACCGCTTGCCCCAATCCTTTGGTACCAACCAGTGCGGCAACGACCAACATAGCCATACCAAACATGATGGTCTGATTCAAACCCATCATGATTTCGGGTAAAGCCAAAGGAAGTTGCACGTTCCACAAGATCTGACGCTTGGTACAACCTTGTGCACGCGCGGCCTCGACGATATGGGCTGGTATGCTTCGGATGCCGTGCTCGGTATAGCGGATTGCGGGCACGATTGCATACATAATAATTGCCAGCAAGGCAGGGAAGTCACCGACTTGAAAGAACATGATTACCGGGATCAAGAACACAAACAAAGGCATGGTCTGCAAGGTATCGTTAATCGGTCTTAAAAAGGCGGAAACGCGATCGCTGCGGGCGGCCCACACACCCAACGCGGATCCGCCGATAAACGAAATCAGCACTGCCGCGCCGCATAGATAAACCGACCGCATAGCGGGCACCCAAGTCCCGGTAGTCAAGATAAAGCCAAACCCCAACAATGCGAGCAACCCCGTCTGCCACCCGCCGACCTGATATGCCAACACGACGGTCATGGCTATAAACGCAGCCCACGGAATCCCATTGGTTCCATAGTAATAAATCAATCCGAGTATTATCACGACTACACTTGCCCGCCAATTCCATTGCCAACCGGCTAAAACAGCCGCTAGTGCGACACCAGCCGCGTAGAAGGCGATAAATGTAGAGGTTAGGTCAAACCCCCAGGTAAACGGCTTGACTGTGTTTTCAAGTCCTACCCGAACGGGCAATAAAAAGTAGAACAACGTGTTGTTTTTTATCGCATCAAGGGTAGAACCGTATTCGCGGATAACGTAGTTCACACCCTGATTGAGTTGCTCAGCGGGATAAAAGGTCCATTCCTTTGGATACGCCCCTAGCGCGGGAAAGAATTGGGCCAAAACCACAAACCCGACACCAGCGCCGATAGCAATTACCAGATATCGATAACGCGTTAACCAAGATGCTTGGGCGTCGTGGTCCACCGGTCCACGGTGAGCGAGCTCTCGGCTGATCCGATCCATCACCATGGCCAGAAGCGCTATCACGATCCCCGCCAGAAAACTCTGTCCAAATAATGCTTTGCGCATCATGCTCAGCACTTCCCAACCGATATCCGCTGAACTACCAATAACAGAAGCGATAATGACCATGGACAGTGCGGCCATAATCGTCTGGTTGACCCCGATCATAATTGTCGGCATAGCGGAGGGAATTCGAACCAACCACAGCAGCTGCCGGCTGTTGGTACCCGACATCTGTCCGGACTCAATGATTTCCGGCGCCACGCGTTGCAATCCCAGGATTACATTGCGCACCATGGGTGGAGCGGCATAGATTGCACTCGCAATGAGTCCAACAACAGGCCCAAAACCGAACAAGAAAAGAATCGGAATTAAATAAGCAAACGTTGGAAAGGTTTGCATCAAGTCGAGTGTGGGCTGTACCACGCGGTCCACAGAACGCCAGGTGAAAGCGGCAATGCCAACAAAGAGACCCAAGCAAAGAGACAGCGGAACGGACATAGCGACCAGCGACAAAGTCGCTACGCTCTCAGGCCAATAACCGACAACGACCATGTAGAAGAGCGCTAGCGCTGAAAACAAAGCCAACCGCCAGCCCCCCGCTATGTAGGCGACCGTAACAATCACACTAATCGTCGCCGACCAAGGCAGCCATTGCAAGGTGATTCGTATTGCCTCCATCGGCCAGGAGATAAGCCAAGACATCGCGCGAAACAACCAACGAAAAGCTTCGATGAACCACGCCATAAACACGTTCACCCAGTCTGCGACTGGAATAACCCATTCTTTAGGGTAATTAATCAGCCACGCGTGTTGGCCACGTAATGCAAGGGTAACAACCATGATGACCCCCACTGCCAGCCACGCTGCTGCATCTGCAGGCAGCCCAAAGCGGTTGGGTTGTGCATCGATATCCGTCGGGATCGTGTTCATTTCGATGCTTGAATGTTGTTCTATATTGTCACGATCCGGCAGTATCGCCGGTCTCCGCACTGGCCAGAGCAGTCACAACATCCTGCGCGGTGACCTGCCCAATCACTTGGGCACCGTTACTGACCGCAACGGGGCCGGCGCTCTTGGCCAGTCGAGGCAACAGTTCTTCAAGAGTAGTGTCACCGGATATGGCAGCGCTTTCACTCAGTCCCTCTGCAGGAGGCCGCATGAAGTCTTCGACTTTAATCACTTTAACCCGTGGCACGTCCTTGGTGAATTCGGTCACGTAGGCGTCCGCAGGGCGCATGACCACATCAGCGGGGGTACCAATTTGGACCACTTCACCTTCCTTCATTATGGCGATGCGGTCAGCGACGCGGAGTGCTTCTAGAAAATCATGAGTGATAAAAACGATGGTCTTGTGCAACATCTTTTGCAAACGTAGAAACTCATCCTGCATCTGCCTGCGGATAAGTGGATCCAAAGCACTGAAAGGTTCGTCTAAAAACCAGACTTCGGGTTCCACTGCCAGGCTGCGCGCGATGCCCACGCGCTGCTGTTGACCACCTGAAAGCTCACGCGGAAATGCATGTTCGCGACCTTGCAGTCCGACGAGCTCAATCATTTCCCGGGCCCTTTGATTGCGCTTCGCCTTACTCGTTCCCTGTACTCGAAGTGGAAACGCGACATTTTCAAGCACTGTTTGATGCGGCAGCAACCCAAAGTTCTGAAACACCATGCCCATCTTATGGCGGCGCATGTCGATCAGCTCGTTTTCTGAAACCTTCAACAGATCTATGTTGTCGAACAGGACCTCACCGACAGTGGGTTCGACTAGACGAGAAAGGCATCGCACCACCGTCGATTTACCCGAGCCGGACAGGCCCATGATGACGAATATTTCACTTACGTGAACGTCGAAACTCACATCGCAGGCGGCACCGATGTGGCTGGTTTCGAGCATGCGAGCGTAGATCTTTTCTCTATCTTCCTTGGTCGTTGCTCCGTTAGAAAAAAACTGTTTTGGGTTTTCGCCGTAGACTTTCCATAAGTGTCGGCAGGACAGTTTCACATCCTGTGAACTCTGTTCAGTCTGGGTCATGGGATAACCAGGTTGGTACGGACACTGAGGAATGGCATGAAACTGCGGATTCCCATCACAAACAAACAGCCGGGCAGTAAAGCCCGGCTGTTTTCGATTATTTGGTCAGTTCGCCATCATGGCTTTATCCACCATGGGTTTCCAGTAATCTTCGTTTTCGTCGACCCATTTCTTGGTGACGGTTAATGCGTCTTGACCTTGATTGTCGACCAAGTCCATTAGCGGTTCTTGGATCTCATTGCTCACCTGAAAGGTCTTCATAAAATTGTAGGCAGCAGGCCACTTGTCCTGCGTGCCAGGCCATACGGCTTTAAACACTTTGGGTTTTTCCAAGCTGTACTTCTTGAGGAGATCTTGCGGAATATCCACCCAACCGGTTTCGGTAGTGGACAATACCCAATGTGGTGCCCAAAACATCATGACCAAGGGAGTTTTTTTCTGTATTGAACTCTTAAGTTCAGCTACCAGTGCACCCTCGCTGCCGGCCGGGACCGCTTCGAACGGCAATCCTTCGCCTTTGATCAACTGTGCAGCACGATCTCCCCAATCAGCCGGGTACTCCAGAAAACGCCCGTTAGGCAGGGTCTCCGCAGTGGCGAACTTGTCGGCGCAGCCGAGAAAAGCATCCCACGCCGGTAAGCCTGGACACATCTCAGCGACGTGCTTCGGGTACAACCAGCCTTCACCCGCATCAAGACCTAAGTCACCGATGTTTTCGACTTTGCCCTCTTCGATCAATTTCGGAAAAAACTCACCTAGGTTGTTATCCCAAACCTCGAGGCTCCCAGTTAAGTTACCATCAGAAAGTCCCGTAGCCGAAGGTAAATAAGCTGCGGTCACATATTCCACGTTGTAACCCATCTTCTTCAGTACTTCACCAGCGATGTAGCTCGATATGTGCTGCCCAGTCCATTCATGTAGAGCAAGTTTGATAGGATCTGGTGATTCGGGCACCTCCGCATTTACCCTTAGCCCGACAGTCAGGCCGATCAACAACAAAACAATCGAGGCGACCAGGACTCTTACATTTTTCCGCAGCATGATGTTTCCTCCAAGGTAGTTATAAAGCGTGGTTATAAAGCCTATTAATGGACTAATCTGCTCATCTTAATACCAAATACCACCAGTATCTAGTAGCTGTCTCTAGTTTCGAGTTTCTAGTTGCTAGGTTTAGATAAGCCTCCTTCAGTCCCATGCTTTTTAACAAAGTTAGCAATCCCTTCTAAAGCCTCATTGGCCTCAGGCAGGTACGGCGCAAACATCTGAAACACATGGGGCATGTCCGGCCACGTTTCCAATCTGACAGATACCCCGGCCTGGCTTGCCTTTTCATCAAACCGGACAGCATCGTCGAGGAGTATCTCGGCTTCACCAACCTGCAGCAATAGAGGCGGCAGCCCGACCAATTCAGCCAGCAAAGGTGAAACATACGGGTGTTGTATTGTTGCTTTATTCTGCAAATAAACATCCACGATAGCTTGTAGTCTTTCCGGCCTGAGCACGGCATCTACGTGTGCTCGGCTTACAATAGATTGACTGCCCCAAGTCAGGTCGGTTGCGGGGGACAGGGCAATGGCTACATCAGGTAGTGGCTTCCCTTCATCACGCCGCTTTACGAGTAATGCCAGAATAAGATTACCTCCAGCCGAATCACCGGCAATGAAGACCGATCTTGCCGGGCTCACCCCATCGGGTCCATTTTGTACCATCCAATCCAACGCCGTGTCACAATCATTCAGGCCGGCTGGAAATGGATTCTCCGGTGCCAGTCGATAGTCGATGTTAAGTACGCAGCATCCAGTAGCGGCTGAAATCCGGGCCGCGTGCGCCCGGTAACCGGTGAGTGAACCGGACATCCAAGATCCACCATGGACATACATCAAGCGACTCGACCGATCGCTGTCACCATGGGTCAACCACTCACATGGCACATCCCCAGCTGTGACTGGTACCGATGATGCGTGGCATTCATTAGTACTGGGATCAACATGGGAGTAGGTATCGATTAACTGACGTATCTTCATCAGGTCACCGGCAGAAGCCGCGACCTGATTCGCCAATGCCTGTAAGTGTGAATTGACTGCACTAAGCCGTATGTCTCTCTGCATGCTTAAAACCGCTCTACTCCTTACACTAGTGGAAAATCTCGCGAAGACGCCAAGATCGCAAAGCTTCTTGTTATGAAACATACTACTACTTTCTCTTGGCGTCTTCGCGCCTTTGCGAGAGAACATAGCTCTGTAGGAGTGACACCTCGCCACAATCGATCGTTTATCAAATCTGGTATCAATGGGTCATTAGTGCCATACTCCGCCTCAAAATGACACCAATCGACGAGGCGATCGGCCTCGGCTGTCGCCCAGAGGAGGCGCCCTTGCTCATATTCTTAGTCCATATCCGGGATCCGCAATTCTATGCGCTGCCGGCGAAAGCACGCGCTGCAAATGGGCGCATTCGAGTTATGGGATTTCCTCCCATCGGGATTATGTCCCTGTCCGCTGTCTTAAAGGATGCTGGACACGAGTGTGTCATGTTCGACCAGGCCAATCCCGAAACACCCAACGAGGTGATAATCGAACACATCCGCAGACGGCAACCCGCCCTCGTTGGCCTGAGTTTCCTAAGCACCACCAGTTATCCCTACGCCAAAGTCCTGGCCCGTCAAATTCGTGCAGCAGACGATAAGGTTAAATTGGCGTTTGGCGGCGTGTTTGCCTCCCTCAATGCACAGCTGGTTAAACATCAATGCCCTGAAGTTGATTTTGTCTGTCGAGGTGATGGAGAACAGTTGATCCTTGATCTCGTGGAAAGACTGGACGACCCCTCTGAAATCGGCGGTGTAACTTGGACGAAAGACAACAAGGTCATCCACAATCCTAATAATCCGATAGAAAGAAACCTCGACCAGTGGCCATTCCCGGATCGTGAAAGTTTGCCGCTGGACTTCATTGAATCAATGCCCCTGGACGTACCCGCAGTATTATCTATGGATCGCTTTACGACGATGCAGACCTCACGTGGATGTCCGTGGCCTTGTATATTCTGCGATATCCCGGTTTTTAATGAAGGCAAGTGGCGCTCGAGAAGCGCCCAACACGTAGTCGACGAATTCAAACACTTACAAGAGCACGGCTACGGGTCAGTTTACTTCGTGGACGATCACTTCCTGCTCCAGCCTAAACGAATCAAAGCGATTTGCCAGGGCATCAACGATGCCGGCGTGACTATTCAATGGGGCTGTGAAGGTAGAGTCGATTCAACGGCGCAACATTTGTTCCCCGATATGGCTAAGGCGAATTGCCGGACTATTATGTTTGGGTTGGAAAGCGGAAGCCAAAAAGTATTGGATCGACTCAAGAAAGAGCAAACATTAGAGGAAGTGGAAACCGCCGTAACCAATGCCAAGCGAGCCGGTATAGAGATCGTGCACGGGTTCTTTGTAGTCGGCAGCCCGGATGAAACCGTTGAGGACATCCGGGCGACGTTCGATTTCGCGTCCAGATTGCGTTTGGATACTTTCGGCTTTAACCGTTTATGTGTCTATCGGGGCACACCGCTCTGGCAAGAATATGTCAAGCGTGGCTTGGTGAACGATGGAATCGATTGGTACAAATATTTCAAATGCTCCGAAATCGACCCGACCTGTCTGCCGGGTGAGGTCATCCACGCTGAACGCAGTGCGGGTCTGAGAAGGCTGTTGCTCTATAAACTGCGCCACTACCCAGTTCAACTGTTTAAATTAATCCGGCGGTTTCTTCGTTACATGCCGGCGAAAGATGTCGGGTATTTGCTGGTCAAACCGTTTCTCGGTGCAAAGAGTGGCGCAACCAAGGCAGAGACCCTTTCCCGAGCGGTTGAACATGTAGCCATCAAGGAAGCAGCGGCGGAACTGACTCAACTGGAAGACGAGGTATTGGAGCAGGTCCTACGCGACTCACAAGCCGAGCGGAAGCGAATTCAAGATGAAGCGGAGCAGCAATTGCCGCTGGCGTCAGGTTAATCTCGGGTTTTCAAATAGTTGAATCGTGGCGAAGGCGCCGCTCCTCCCGGGCCCGCCTGGCCGATCTCACAATAACAATCTGTTGTATTTCCTGAGCACCGCACGCAGTCGCTCAATTGGAACGGCATAGGCCGTGTTTCCGTTTATTCCACTCATGGTTTCAGCGGCAACTAACGCGTTCAAGACTGCCTCTTCGGTAGCCTCCACTGCCGCACCAAACAACGGAGTCAATTGCTCGTTGGCCAGCATGTCGACTGCATCGGTTCCCAACCCAGAGGGAACGCGGTTCCCAGTGGAGAATGCGATAAAGATATCGCCGGATGTGTGCTCAGCGATGCTGCCGTTTCGTGCCAGTCCCAAAGACGCCCGCTTGACTAGAGCTTTCAACTGCACTGGGATAAGCGGGGCATCCGTGGCTATAACAATAATAATGGAACCGGGCGCCGAGCTATCGACTGTGCCTTCTTCTCCGGTAATAGGCATGAGATCTTCTATCTCACGACCTACCGGTATACCGGCCACACGCAGTTGGTCGCGCTTACCGTAGTTGGCCTGGACCAGAACACCAACGGTGTACCCTTGATCTTGTGAAAAACTGATCAGACGGGACGCGGTGCCGGTTCCACCTTTGAATTGATACAATGTCATGCCAGTACCACCTCCCACATTCCCCTCCGCAATCGGGCCGCTGCGGGCATCATTCAGCGCACTTAGGACATGCTCCGGCTGCACATGGAACCCGTTTATATCATTGAGGAAGCCGTCATAGGTTTCCGCCACTACGGGCAGGCACCACTGTGGGGGGGCCTTTTGTTGTTGCATCCATCCGATGACGGCGTCTCGTACCACACCTACAGAGTGCGTATTAGTAATCAATACAGGCCCTTCCAAACAGCCGGATTCTTCTATCCACGTTGTACCGGTCATCTCCCCATTGCCGTTCAAAGAAAACCATGCCGCGAAACACCTATCCAGATTGGATTTACCACGAGGAACAACCGCGGTGACGCCGGTACGAATGGGGCCCTTGCCGATTGTGAGCTTTCCCTCCCCTTCGACCAAAGTGCAGAATCCCACTTTCACACCGGGTACATCGGTGATGGCATTCAATGGACCAGGGCAACCGTCAAACGGGATGCCAAGTTGACGTGCCCGCGGTTTTTTTGTTGAGGTCATTTCGAATCAAACTCCTCGAACGCATCGATGGCCGCACGGTCGTATCCGAGACTCGCCGTCAATAGCTGCTTGGTGTACGGTTGGGTCGGGTTATGACTGCGCAACTGCTCTACGGTCATCGTTTCCACCACTGCACCATTTTGCATCACAGATAGTGTCTCGCACATATGTGCGACTACGGCCAGATTGTGGCTGACCAATACGTAGGTCAGCCTGTGCTCTCGTTTCAACCGCATAAGTAAATTTAAAACTTCGGCCTGAACGGATACATCAAGGGCCGAAGTTGGTTCGTCCAACAGCACGATATCAGGCTCGATGATGAGTGCTCGAGCCACTGATACACGCTGTCGCTGCCCACCGGAGATCTGGTGCGGATAGCGAAACCGAAAAGAGGCGTCGAGTCCGACTTCTTCGAGTGCCTTGACCACGCGGTCCTTGATTCGATCCAGCTGGTGGACTCGCGCTGGCTCACTCAGAATCGCGTCGACCGTGTGGCGTGGGTGCAATGATCCATAGGGGTCTTGAAAAACCATCTGCACGCGGCGCCGAAACGGACGTGAGCGATTTTGTTTAAGCTCTTCATCAGCCACTTTCATGGCACCGGTGACGTGAGCGACATTGCCCAACAAACCCGCTATCGCTCTTAGCACCGTAGTCTTGCCTGAGCCGGATTCGCCAACCAAACCGAATGACTGACCGCGGTCGACACCGAACGATACATCACGCACCGCATGAAAAGACCGTGCCCCACGGCCGAAGACCACGTTTAGATCTTGAACCTCGATCACCAGAGTATCGGAGATCTCAAGCCCAACTGGGATCGCGTTGCAGAACCGGCAACTCGTCCTGTCCGGCATCTAACCGGGGCAGGCAGTTGAGTAAGCCTTGGGTATAAGGGTGGTTGGCGTTGGCGAGCTCAGCAGCGCTGCACTGCTCCATAACTTTACCGGCGTACATCACAAGCACCCGATTACAAAACGAAGCCACCAGGTTGAGATCGTGGCTGATGAATATCAATCCCGTACCGCGCCGTGTAATCATATCGTCGAGGATGGCCAAGACCTGTAGCTGCACCGTGACATCCAGTGCCGAAGTGGGTTCATCGGCAATAATAATCGCGGGCTCAGGGATCATCATCATTGCAATCATGATGCGCTGGCCCATGCCCCCAGAAACCTCGTGCGGATATGTCTTATAAACTCGCTCCGGTTCCCGGATTCTTACCGCTTTCAACATCTCGATGGTCCGGGCGCGCGCTTCCTGCTTGGTGGCTTTACTGTGGATGATGAACGCCTCCTCGATCTGGGCACCGATGGTCATAACCGGATTCAACGAATATTTAGGGTCTTGCAGAATCATCGAAATGCGTCCGCCGCGTATTTCACGCATAGTACGCTCGCTGGCGTTGAGTAGATCGATGCCTTCGAACTCCAGCCGGTGGGCTGTGACAGTGCCGCCGGCTGTCAGCCCAAGGATAGCTCGACCTGTTTGTGATTTTCCCGACCCGGACTCACCCACGATACCGAGCTTTTCCCGTCCGAGCTCGAAGCTCACACCGTTTACGGCTCGAACCACGCCAGTCGGTGTGTCATAAGTAACATGGAGGTCTTCCACGATGAGCATGGGGTGTTCAGTCATGCGGGGTTCTTGTCCACCAGGCTCCGGTTTTAGGATTAAACACTAGCTAGCCCCACTTTTGGGATCGAGTACGTCACGCAATCCGTCACCAAGCAGATTGAAACCCAAGCTCACTATAAGAATCGCCACGCCTGGTACGGTTGGCACCCACCACTGATCAATTAGATATTGTCTGCCCAACGATATCATCGCGCCCCATTCTGGCGTGGGGGGTTGTGCGCCAAGTCCCAGAAATCCCAGTCCGGCTGCCGTAAGAATGATGCCAGCCATGTCCAACGTGAGCCGAACGATGACTGAAGACATGCACAATGGCGCCACATGTCGCGTCAGGATGCCGAGCGTACTCACGCCTTGAACTTGAGCTGCCAGGATAAACTCCCGGTTGCGAATGGTCAGTGCTTCGGCCCGGGCAATGCGGGCATACGGCGACCAGGTTGTCAGGGCAATAGCCAGCACTGCATTCTCCAGACCAGGTCCTAAGGCCGCCACGAACGCCATGGCCAGAATCAGGCGAGGGAAGGCCAGAAATATATCGGTCAGCCGCATCAAAAAACTATCCACCACGCCGCCGACATAACCCGCTATCGTCCCGATAACGAGCCCGATGGGAACCACAATTATTGAAACCAGGCCTACGATATAAAGGGTAATTCGCGACCCCCAAATGATCCGGTCATAGATGTCGCGTCCGAGTTCGTCGGTACCGAACCAGTGGGTACTACTCGGCGATTGCAGTCGGTCACCCAGTTTGGGCTCCAATCCGCTGGACCCGGTGATCCAGGGAGCAAGAACGGCGACAGCGACAAGGCTTACGATGACGATGAGCCCAGTCATGGCAATGGGATTGCGGCTGAAGTTGCGCCACGCGAGGTACATGCTTTGGCTGCGTGCTTGTAAAGCTGAACCCGGCGTCTCAGCGAGCAGCCAAGCGCGGAACGATCCCGTTTCTATCGTTGCCATCAGCGTACCCGAGGATCAACCAGCCGGTACAACAGATCAGATAACATGTTGATGCCGACGAAACAGACACCGACCACAATAGTGCCACCCAGTACAGCGTTCATGTCGTTGTTGAACAACGAGTTGGTGATGTATTGACCGATGCCAGGCCAAGCAAACACGGTCTCGGTCAAAACCGAACCCTCCAGCAGCGATGCGTAGGTCAGCCCGATGATTGTGATGAGTTGAACCAAAACATTGCGAAAGGCATGGCGCCAGATCACCACGCGTTCGGAGGCACCTTTAACCCGGGCGGTCAACACATATTCCTGACTGAGCTGGTCAAGCATAAAGCTCCGGGTCATGCGGGCGATATAAGCCAGGGTAAAAGTGCCGAGAATAGAAGCGGGTAGGATTAAATGGGAAACGGCGTTGTTAAATATGTCCCAGTCCCGTGCCAGCGCAGCGTCGATCAGGATGACCCCAGTCACCGGATCGATAACACCGTCGTAAAAAACGTCGAGACGGCCCGGACCAGCAACCCAATCCAGCTTGGCGTAGAAGATCAGCAAGGCCACCATGCCAAGCCAGAACACGGGAGCTGAGTAACCGAACAAACCAACGATACGCACGATATGGTCCGGCCAACGTCCTTGATTGACCGCTGCCAAAACACCCATTGGTACTCCAACGAAGATACCGAGCAGGGTTGCGATGGTGGCAAGCTCCAGAGTCGCAGGGAAGAAACGAAGAATATCCTCCATGACCGGTTGCGCCGTCATGATAGACGTCCCAAGATCTCCGTCAGCGAGCTGACCCAGATAGCGCAGGTATTGGACGTAGATGGGTTTGTCGAGTCCGAGCTCTCGGTAGACTTGATCGTAGACGTCCTGGCCGGCCCGGTCGCCGACGATGGCGAGCACCGGATCGGCCGGCATAACCCTTCCGATTACAAAGGTAATGGCCGTAAGGCCAATGAATGTCAAGGCCAGACTGGCAACAACACCAAGGACGTTGGTGATGATTGACGGCGAGGCCAAACTTGGCCTCGCCGTCTGCTGGCCGGAGGCAGTGGATTCAGCCATCCGGCGGAACGTTCCCGACTACTTGGTCACGTTTCGGTAGAACACGAGGTCGAAGTTCGAACCCGAAACGAATCCCTCGAGATTCTTGCGACGAGCGACCTGTTCATTCTGTTGAAACATGATGACGTAGGGACCGGTTTTCTGCAGCATGCGTTGCAGGTCAAGGTATTGTTGCTCCCGTTTACCCAGATCCAATTCGTTGCGAGCCATCACGGCGAGCTCATTACTGGCTGAGTCGGCCCAGGCGTTGCGCCAAGCGAGTACCCCGGTGAGCTTTGCTTCCAACCGGTTGTCGGGGTTGTGTGCAAAAGCATCAGCGTTGGAGTGAGGATCAACGTAATCCGGCGACCAGCGAGCAAGAATGAGGTCGTGCTCCCGTGCCCGGTATTTAGGCCACAACGTCTTGCCTTCCAGAGTGACGATGTCCGAGTCGATCCCGGCTTGCGCTAAGTTGGCCTGGACCGATTGTGCGATCTCCGGGAACGGGGAGTTGGTGAGGGTATGGATGGTCACCTTGAAACCTTCGCCGTGTCCCGCTGCATCGAGCAGAGACTTGGCCTTGTCCACGTCACGCGCGTAGGGCGTTTCCTCCAAGGCACCCCACAATCCGCCTGGCCAGAACGCTTGATGTACTACGAATTGTCCTGCCAGAAAAGAGTCGGCCATACCTTCGTAGTCAACCAGGTGTCGGAGTGCTTGTGTCACTTCCGGTTTACCGAGGATTGGGTGTGCAGCGTTAGCGGCCATATACACCAGTGTTCCCTTGGGGTACCCATCGATGGCGACGTCGGCATTCCCCTCGATACCCTTGATTTGGTCTGGCGTCAAATTACGGGCCATGTCAACATCGCCCTTCTCCAGCAAAAGTCGCTGTGCGGACGGCTCTGGCACATGACGTAGGATGACCCGTTTCATACCCGGTGCGCCGTGGCGGTAATCTGCATTTGCCTCGAGTGTCACGATTTCGTTCGCCTTCCATGCTTTGAGTTCGAATGCTCCAGATCCCGCGCTGTTGGACTTCAACCATTCGTAACCCAGGTCGCCATCCTTTTCGTGCTGCATAACGAGTTCTTTATCGACTACGGAAGCGACGCCGGCGGACATCGCGTTGAGTACGAGCCCGGGCGAGAATTCTTCGGTAATGGTGATTTGTACGTGGGTATCGTCGGTAGCTTTAATAAGGTCGTCCACGTTGTCTGCGGTCCAACCAAACTGGGTAACAATAAAGGCCGGGGTTTTGTTCAACTTGACAACCCGTTGTAGCGACCATGCAACGTCTTCGGCACGGACCGGGTTACCGGAGTGGAACTTTAAGCCTGGGCGAATCTTGAAGGTGATGGTCTTACCATCTTCGCTGACATCCCAGCTCTCGGCCACACCACCGACCAGTGTCTGCAAATCCTCCGGCTCGAACATCATGATTCGATCATAAATGTTAGCGATGATCTCACCGGTGGTAAGTTCGAAGACTTCGGCCGGGTCCATGGTGATAATGTCTGCGATGTCTTTGGCCATGACAAACGTATCGTCCGGGGTGGCCGCGTGCGATGGACTGATCCCAAGCACAGTAGCTGCGGTGAATGCCAATAGCAGACGTTTTATCTTATTCATAAAAACCTCCTCAGGTTTTAGTGTCGACTACTATCGAGCCGGTACGTGTTAAAGGTAGGTCCTTTTTCCCGTCGGCTCTTGTTTATATTTACTTTGCATGAGGCATTTTGCTTTGTCCTAGCAGGGACTGGTGCCTCGTAAAACGGAAAAATAGTAACACAGACGAGATTATCGCCCTAATAGGTTGTATCGGCGCGGGGCGCGCCTCCTACACGCGTTATTTCATATACCCCAAATTGTAGGCGCGGCGCCCTCGCCGCAATTCATCAGAAGAATCTAGTTTTTTTCGAATCGGTGCCGGAGTAGAAAATCTCTGACCGGGACTGCAACCCGGTCCGGGGCCTCAACTAATATTGAATGTTTCAATCCTTCTAGGATGACCAGTTCGGCATCCTGTAATTCGCTGGCTATGAACCGGTTGAGACGCGGATTACACCCGCCATCGTGTTCACCGGTCAAAACAAGACATGGACATTTCAACTCATGCAGCCAGGGCCCCATCTCCGTCTCAGCATAAATTCGGAACACATCCTTAAATACATGGGGTGGCGTGTCGAGCACCTGCTTAATTCGGTTTTGTATGGCGTCCGGGCGGTTATCGATAAACTCATCCGTGTACCAACGTTGAACCAGTGTATTCAGCACCGGCTCGATTCCTTTTTCATCCATGGCAGCGCGTACTGCAGCCAATTTAGCTCGATCTTTCGCCGTGCGACCCGCTGCCGTGCTGAGCAAACACACGCTTACTATTCGGTTGGGATACGCCCGAGCATAGGCAGGTCCGATCATACCGCCCAGGGAATGCCCTATAACATGAATCTGGTCGTGTCCCAGTTTGATTCGCAGTGTTTCAAGGTCTTGCACCAGATCATCGAGAGAATAAGGCGTGGCTGGCACAGGACTTTGACCGTGGCCCCTAAGATCGAAAGTCACGCAGGTGAATTGATCCACGAGATGTGGAATCAACCTGCCCCACGTGATTTTGCGGGAACCAATGCCATGTATCATGTACAGGGGTGGGCCCTCCCCTTCAATAGCAAAGTCTACCGTAACTGCACTCATCATTGTTCAGCCCGGGTGTTCTAGTGTTCACCCATACAAAAACCTCTCGCCAAGACGCCAAGATCGTAAAGCTTTAATCATTCTTTATTTAGACATATTATTTTTTCTTTCTTGCCGTCTTTTGCGCCTTCGCGAGATATTTGGGTGTTTCTAGAGGGACACTTGTCAAACCAAATTGAATGCAGGCGTTGCAGCAGTTTTGTTGCTGAAATGCGGCATGATTTCTTCCGCGAAACATTGAATGGTTTCGAGTGTTTCCAGCTGGTTCACCCCGAAATTGACATTGAGAATGAAACGGTCGATACCACCTTCGGTGTAGGGTCCAAGCTTGTCAATCATCTCCGACGGAGTGCAGATCATCAGGTTTTCCGCGAGTTGTTGCACAGTTTGTTTTCTGGGTAACGGTTTGACCATACCGCGCTCAACAATACCTGGACCAGTAAAGACATTGTCAAAGCGACTGTAATAGTCGTTGGCAATCTGGGTTTTTGTCCTGCGATCCGCGTCATCCTTCGCAACAAATGCAACCCGTGAAAGAGACAGCGTCAGATCACTCCCAGCGTCTCCAAGTTCATTCTTTCCACTTTTAAACGCCTCGGCTTGTCTCAGCATTTGCTCATGATCACCCGCCAAAGGTGTAGTTAGAATGTGCAAGCCGCGTTTCGTGCAATGGTATATTGCCTCCGGGGCCATGACTGCCATCATCAGTGGTGGCATCGGTTGTGTCATGGGCCTTGGTTGGATTGTCAGGGGTTCGAACTGGTAATACTTCCCATCCCATGACACCTCTTCCTCGGTTAGAAGTGCGGTCAAAACGTCCAAAGATTCATCGAATTTCTCACGACTGATATCAAGCGGCACTCCCATCCTGGACATCTCAAAACCGAATGCACCCCGACCCACGCCCAGCATCAAGCGACCATCGGTAAAAATATCAGCACACACCACTTCCCCAGCTAGAACACGCATATCATGTAATGGAAGTACCACTACCGCAGTCATGATTTTTATTTGCTCGGTAACACTTGCTATTTTTACGGCGAACTGCAGTGGGGCCGGCATAAGCAGGAGATTAATGAGGTGGTGTTCTGTAATCGACACTGCGTCATAACCGAGTCGATCACATAGAACGGCCTGTTCCAACATATCTTGGTAAAGGCGTTTTCCACCGTATTGGGTATCTGGATAGTAAGCAGATAGTTGAATGCTGAACTCCACACTGGCCTCCTAAACCATGCACAGAGGAACGATGATGGTCGTTTTGTGGCTTCGCGTAAAGAGTGACAAACGATATGCTAACTCAGTGAAACTCCACCTTATAGTTAGCCTGCAATGACGGACACAACTGCAATCCTTATTCGTGGTTCTGTTCGCCACCACCTGATTTCCCTGACCGTTCCTATGATTTGGGCGATAGCGGCGATCATGTCTTTGAATATCGTAGATACGTGGTTCATCGCCCAACTCGGTGAACAGGAATTGGCTGCTATCAGCTTCACCTTTCCGGTGACCATGGTATTGATCAGTTTAGGCATCGGTCTGATGGCGGGAACGGCTTCAGTGATATCACGGGTATTGGGAGAAGGTGATTTAGTAAAAGTTCGCCGACTGACCACTGATGCGGGCGTTTTGGCCACGTTGTTGGCCATTACCTGCTCCGTTATAGGGCTGCTAAGCATGGATTGGGTATTTAATACTCTGGGGGCAAGCGCGGAGTTGCTTCCTTTGATCCGGGACTACATGACCACATGGTACGTGGGTTTTGTATTTTTCTTAGTACCCATGGTGGGTTTCGGTGCGATTCGAGCCACCGGTGACAGCACGCTACAGAGCAATATTATGATCGCGGCCGCGGTGCTTAACCTTATCCTCGACCCCCTACTGATTTTTGGGCTCATGGGTTTCCCAAGAATGGAAATGCAGGGAGCAGCACTTGCTACGGTGATTTCCCGTGCACTGACTTTTTTTGTCGGCTTTTGGGCATTGCACTACAAAAAGCGAATGGTGACTTTCAGCATCCCGGCTGCGGCGGAATTCCTCGCATCCTGTCGCCGAGTCTTCCATGTCGGGTTGCCAGCCTCAGGAACAAATATCATCATTCCTTTGGCTACAGGAGTCGTGGTTGCGATAGTTGCACAACATGGAGCCAATGCGGTTGCGGGGTATGGTGCTGCGACCCGCATCGAGCATATGACGCTGGTCGTATATTTTGCGATGTCAGCCATGATTGGACCGTTCGTAGGTCAAAACCTAGGCGCGCAGCGTTACGAGCGAATCGAACAAGCGTTCACTTTATGCTGGAGGTTTTGCCTGTGGTCCGGCCTGCTGATTGCGGCGGTGCTGGCCGTTTCCGGACCATTCCTAATGAGGCTTTTTTCGGATCACTCACAAGTGATCGAGGTTGGATCGGCGTATCTGTGGATCGTGCCGATAAGCTTTGGTATGGAAGGGGTGGTGATGGTGATCAACGCAGCGTTTAACGGCATCGGTCGTCCAATGCCCGGCGTCATAATCTCGGTTACCAGAATGCTTATTCTATACGTCCCCCTCGCTTACGGTTTATCGCTGGTTTGGGGAGTCAGCGGCATCTTCCTCGGCGCTGCCCTCGCTAATATTCTAAGCGGCCTATTGGCGTGGTGGTGGTTTAAACACATCAAATATCAGAAGCCAGAAAATCGGACGTAAGACATAAGGGATCCATCGTGACAATAAAAAACCCTCGGTATCAGTATACCGAGGGCTTAAATCAAAGCCTGGCGGTGACC
>JASJAT010000124.1 GCA_030066885.1 Arenicellales bacterium
GGGAAAACTATGGTAGTTAACTACTTAACTGATTGGATATTAGCTACAGGTGATGAAACAATTCCCCCTTTGTGCGTCGAACTAGTTCTGAGAGATGGCAATAATTACTACTTGCACTCGTTTGTTTCGTACGAAGAAGGAAATGAAAGCCTAGTTCTTCGGATTTGGGACTTAAGCACTTTCACTGACAATGATCTTGAAGAACTAAAGATTTCCTTGAATAAGATCTCCTCCAGACCACAGTTAAACACAGCAGACACAATTCATCCAAAATTAGACTGGGCTCGTCTACGGTTGTACCTGAGTGATATCGCATATTGTGTTGAACGGCATGACAGGCTATGGCCAGAACAAGAACGACCGCACTTAGGCTTTAAGCCAAAGTAACCCGCTCGCCTTCCATCTCAATTACCTGAAAAGAACTCATACGCTTAACGACCAGCCCCGTAACGCATCCAGTTATATCGAAAGCATTACGAATGGCGGGTTTTGGCCGCATGCTGCCTCTTGGCCACAGCCATACTCGATGTAGTTTGCTTTTGAGAGGGGGTCCGCTCTTCACCCAAGAGCAGACATGGCATCCATTATTGCTGCAATGCGGTAGCCACTTCCGCTACCGACCCTAAGGAGCCGGTCGCGGTAAGAACGGTTGAACGTCTCTGCTCATCCATAGCGGACAGGTCTCGATGCTCGGCCCACTTGATGATTCGCTCGACGATCTTTGATCGTTTCGACTCATGTCAGTTACTCTCCTTCCGTCTAACGCAAAAGTCAGTGGCAATTGGGGACTGGAGCAAAGCGGAAGCCCACATTTTGTCCTCTGGACTGCCGAGTCTGGCATTAAGTAAGCGCTTGAGACCAAGTTCCGTATGGAGTTGGCGGATTTGGATCTCGACTGGCCGGGCTCACCCAATCAAGCACGCAGGGCAAATGCGGCTTCTTCCAGTGAGGCGACGTGAAAAAGATCGAGGTTCTTCGCAAATGTCTCACGAGCGCTTTCATCCCAGTCGGAAATCGTTTCCATATTACAAGGCTTAATCGTCACGAACCGATCGATTCCAAGCTCCACTATGGTCTGGTTGAAGCGCCTCATTGCCCATTCTTTATCCCCTTCACTCAGATGAGTCTCGACTTCCGAGAGATCCGCAATCCAGTTCTTCACCCCGTTTTGCCTCACATAGTCGAAGGCCCACTCCACCGCGTCTCTCACCCCAGAGTCTTCACGATATAAGTTTTCCCAACTGAGGCGGATTGCCTTGAGGTCTTCCTCCCAAGTAATTGTGACTAAGCCTTCAACCTTATGGAGTATCTTCATCTTCTCTATCCTCGACGCAGACTATGCAGCCTAACGCTCCGCATCAGCGGCCGAGGCAAGCGTGTAGCGCTTGGCGAAGTCCGTCTGCATGCGCTTGTTAGGCGCCGGCCCAAGGATCGTAGGAGCCGAAGTTCCAAACGTGACCTTCGGGATCGCGGCAAGAGTAGTCCCGGCCTCCGTACTCTTCGTCCTTAATCTCCATCACGATCTCCGCGCCCGCCGCGACAGCTCGTCCATAGTGTTGGTCGGCGTCTTCCACGATGATGTACGGACTCTGAGATACTGCGCCGCCCAAGGCGCTCGGTGGCCTTTGTAGGTTGTCGAACTCGCTCGCGCGCGCGGAGCCTAGCATTATCATCCCGTTGCCGAAGACGAGCTGTGCATGAACAATCGTGCCGTCTTCTCCGGGCACTACGAGGTGCTTCTCGAATCCGAACGCATCGCAGAGCCACTCGATGGCTGCCGCTGCATCGTTGTATCGCATGGTCGGAATCACCGTTGCCGTCGTGTTCTTCGCGATGTTGGCCATGGAGTTCTCCTGTGTGATTTGTCGGCGCAATGCCGCCTAACGATTAAGCTGACCGGGCCGCCGCCCATCAGCTTGCCATTTGAGTTCAACCGGATCGGCGGCTCCGGTCGAGCGTTTAGTTGTCGCCCAATGTGCGTGCGACGAATGAGTGCTACATTTTACCTGATGGGCTTTACCACAATTTCTCCATACAGCCGCTTTGAGTATGGAGGAGCCAGTCGCGCCCCTTACCCCGCGTGTCCGGAGTTGGCCGTTCAGAGACCGTCGATTCAAGAATGGAGTGGTATAAATAGCGTTCCAGCAATCAGGCAGCTTTGTAGTTAATAGCGGACATCGCATCTAATTTTGTCGCGATGCAGTAGCGATATCAGCTCGCAACCCGTTTCAGACCTTCAAAGTCCAATTACTTCAACGTCCGCTTTAGATGAAGACGCGTGTTCAACGTCGTTGTCGAAACCTGTGACAAAAGTGATGGCAGCATCAAAGTGCTGGCCAGCGTGCCGCCCGTGAGCACGTTGTGGGTGAACGGCATAGCGGTTATGCTTCTTATCCATAGCCCACCAATTAGCCACTAATTATCGAAGAGCAAGTTCATGACCCCAGAACAGCGCGATCAGATCGTGTCCATCATTGCTGAGACCAACGACCTCACTCTCGCCACCCTGAGAGAAGACGGCTACCCTCAAGCCACCACCGTCAGTTACGCAAGTGACGGCCTGACCATTTACTTTGGAACAATGGGCGCATCGCAAAAGGTAAAGAACATCGCTTTTTGCGACAAGGTGTCCGTGGCCATCGACTGCCCTTACACCAACTGGGAGGAAATCCGCAGCGTTTCTTTGGGCGGTAAGGCCCATGTGGTGAAGGATGCGGACGAATTCGAGAAGGCGGGCGAACTGTTGATGAAAAAGTTCCCGGAGGCCGCCAAGTACGAATCCGAGTTTAAAGCGGAAATGGAAGATTTCGTTTTTATCCGTATCGAGCCGGAAGTGATCTCTCTCCTGGACTACAGCAAAGGCTTCGGGCACACGGAGCTCGTAGAAGTATAAACAATCGGAGGTATAGAGCGGGCTACTGCGCATCTGAATCCTACCCGCGATCACGCTGTCATCCCGGCAAGCGCGGTGCCCGTGAGCTCATTGTCGGTGAACGGCATAGCGGTTATCCTTCTTATCCATTCGGCGGACGGGTGGACGTATCTTCATCCTGCTCTGCGATAACCCAGGTCAACGATCGACGGACACCGGAAGTGTTATCATTTTCGTCAACGCGCGTCAGCTACGTCGTAAACCACTTCAGCGGGAACAGATAATGGCCTACAAACACATCAAATTACCGGAAACCGGTGAAAAGGTTTCTATTCAGAACGGAAAGATACATGTGCCCGATAACCCGATCATTGGATACGTGGAGGGCGACGGTATAGGCCCGGACATCACTTCCGCGTCTCTGCGAGTCTGGGATGCAGCGGTAAGCAAAGCCTACGGCGACAAGCGGAAGATACACTGGTGTGAGATCTACCTGGGCGAAAAAGCGGCGTCCATCTACGACGGCGATTACTTTCCCGCGGAGACCCTGAATGCGGTCAGAGAACTGATCGTCTCGATTAAAGGACCGCTGACCACGCCCGTGGGTGGCGGCTTCCGTTCGCTGAACGTGTCCTTAAGACAGGACCTGGACCTCTACGCCTGTGTGCGACCGGTAAAGTATTTCGACGGTGTGCCTTCGCCGTTGCGACACCCGGAAGACGTGGACGTGGTCATTTTTCGGGAAAACACCGAAGACGTGTACGCCGGTATCGAGTGGCAGGCTGGTACCCCGGAGAACGAAAAAATCAGCAAGTTCCTCCGCGAGGAAATGGGCGTTGATTTTCACCAGGGCGCCGCTATCGGTATCAAACCGGTAAGCGAATTTGGCTCAAAGCGTTTGATACGAAAAGCCATCCAGTACGCCGTCGATAACAAACGCGATAGCGTAAGCCTGGTGCACAAGGGCAATATTCAGAAATTCACCGAGGGTTATTTCCGGCACTGGGGCTACGAACTGGCGCGCGAAGAGTTCCCCGACACCACCATCTCCGAAGACGATGTGTGGAGCAAACACGAGGGCAAAGCGCCGGAAGGTAAGGTGGTAATAAAAGACCGAATTGCTGACATCATGTTCCAGCTGCTGCAGCTACGGCCCGCGGAATTCGATGTGCTGGCGACCACCAATCTAAACGGCGATTATCTTTCCGATGCCGCTGCTGCCGAGGTCGGAGGCATGGGTATAGCGCCGGGAGCCAACATGGAAGATCACATTGCCGTGTTCGAGGCCACCCACGGTACCGCGCCAAAATACGCCAATCAGAATAAGGTTAATCCTTCTTCCCTGATGCTATCCGGTGTGATGATGCTGGAGTACATGGGTTGGACGGAAGCCAGGGACCTGATCAACAAAGGGTTCGCGCAGGTGATATCCGACAAGACGGTGACCTATGATTTCGCGCGGCAAATGGAAGGTGCAACCCTTGTTTCTACCAGCGAGTTTGCCGACCACATAATCAGCAAGATAGAAAGCGCATGAAGGACGACGCCGTTCCAAGTTTGACGGTGTTGTCCAATGAACGGGTCAAAGACCCGGTCATCGAAATAGCCCAGGCGATACTGCAGGGTTTCGACAAACACTATCGTTTGTTCCGGGAAACGAGCTCCGGCGCCAAGCAGCGGTTTGAACGGGCTAGATGGATCGAGGTCCGGGAAGCGAATCGCGAACGTATACAGATGTACGACCAACGCGTGCAGGAAGCGGTCGGTGCGGTGCAAGAGGAGCACCCCGAAGCTGAAACTACCGAGTCGCTGTGGCCCCGAATTAAGATTGCTTACATAGGGATGTTGCACAATCACCCCCAACCGGAGCTTGCTGAAACTTTCTTCAACTCCGTTGCTTGCCGGGTACTACATCGCAGCTATTTTCACAACGAGTACATTTTTTTTCGCCCGGCGATTTCCACCGAGCACCTGGAAGGTGACGAACCGACCTTTCGATGTTATTACCCGGGCGAATCCGGTCTGCGGCGCGCGTTATTAACTCTGGTCACCGACTTCAAGCTCAGCAATCGCTTCCACGATCTGAGGGTCGACATCCGACGCCTGGAAAGGGCGTTCGAATCGGACTTCCCAGATGACCTCGAAGCGCAAAGCAATTACCAGCTCCAGGCGCTCGGTTCCTTGTTCTTCCGAAACAAAGCCGCCTACATCATTGGCAAGGTAATAGGTGGCTACGACGAGTTCCCATTTGCAATTCCCATTCTGCAGAACAGCACAGGCGAAATATTCATCGATGCGCTGTTGTCAGATCCACAATATCTGTACACCCTGTTTAGTCATTCGCGGGCTTACTTCATGGTGGACATGGAAATACCTTCGGCCTATGTGGCGTTTATACACTCCATCTTGCCCCACAAGCCGGTCCTCGAGATCTACAATATGCTGGGTTTGCAAAAACACGGAAAGACTATGTTCTACCGTGAGTTGCACAAACACCTCCGATACTCGAGCGACAATTTTGTGATCTCGCGAGGCATAAGGGGCATGGTCATGCTGGTCTTTACCCTGCCCTCCTTTCCTTTCGTGTTCAAAATCATCAGGGATTCCTTCGAGCCGCCCAAGGATATCACCCGAGAGGAAGTCAAAGAGAAATACATGCTGGTGAAGTTCCATGACCGGGTCGGCCGACTAGCGGACACATTGGAGTATTCGCAGGTGGCGCTGCCGCTTACTCGCATCGACCCCAAGCTGATGCAGGAACTGAGAAACACTGCCGCTTCGAACATCGATATAGAAGACGATTATCTAATCATCAAGCACGTTTACATCGAGCGTCGCATGACACCGCTGAATGAGTTCCTGGCGGTGGCAAGCAGCGATCAACGCGAACAGGCCATCGACGAATACGGTAACGCGATCCGCAACCTGGCCGGCGCCAACATTTTTCCGGGTGACATGATGTTGAAGAACTTTGGAGTCACTCGCCATGGTCGCGTGGTGTTCTACGACTACGATGAAATCGTTTACATGACGGAATGTAACTTCCGCCACATACCGCCGGCGCGGTCCATCGAAGAAGAGATGATGGATACTCCCTGGTATTCGGTCGGTCCTGGCGATGTTTTTCCTGAGCATTTTTCGGCGTTCTTCTTCAGCAACCCGGAGAGTCGAGCATGTTTTTACAAGAACCACAAAGACCTGGTCGACCCGCAGTTCTGGATAGAAAAACGCGATCAGATACTGGCCGAGCAACAAGAAGACGTATTTCCCTACCCCGACGCGCAGCGGTTCAATTATCGTTTCGCTCCTGTCAGCACGCTGGATTGAGATCCCTCGCCTAGGGGATCTGGTTCCCGGAGAGCCGTCGGCACCTGATGTCCTCCTCTCTATCATCTGAGGGTAGATGTTGCATCGACCCGTTGAGGTCGCGTTCAATCCACACTTATAAATAAGAGTTGACTCTGTGCTATGGGATTCCGCTTACGGCCGAGGCTGTGTGAAAAGTCAGAACCAAAACGAGTGGTGGTAAAAAGACTGCATGGTTCTACCCAGACAGGGATGTTGTGTTGATTTGAGTGTTCACGTTTAACAACTTCACGATGAATGTGGGACACCATCTCAAGTGTTTAAAATTTTGACGACTTTTCACACAGCCTCGGCCAACTGAAGACATTACTAATCTAATCTTGCGAATACTCGATCAGATTTCGACTTGCCAAATTCATCAAGTAGCTATCGGGTGGCATTCAGAAAGGAAGTCATGACACTAATTATTTCTTGCAAATAAAGTCGAAGGCTTCTTGATGTAGATCAGCGCAAAGTACCTATAGTTTGGTAATTTAAATGAGTAACAAACTACACATACGCGTAAAAAGCAAGGAGATTGATCATGTCTGTAGCCAAAGTTATTGAAGTCAGCGCAGAATCCAAAAAAAGCTTTGAGGATGCCATTAAAGAAGGGATAAAGACTGCTGCTAAAACAGTACACGGCATTAAGAGTGCATGGGTTAAAGAACAACAGGTCGTGGTAAATAAAGGCGAAGTCGTAAAGTATCGAGTAGACATGAAGGTCACTTTTATTCTGGATTGATTGAGCAACTTCGTTTGTAAGATCTCAGGGGCGCGAAGTCCCTAAGGTGCGAAACCGCGACCGCGACACCTATGCCCGGCCGCCCGGCAGATGCCGAATGTCTTGAACGGTTCAGCAGCGGATATCGCTGCTGCAACGCAGCGAGAATAGAACAAATGTCCGCTCCCGGCTGCGAACTCAATGGGTGGATGCAACACCAAAGCTCTAGTTATAGAGCGGGAGGTGTTGTTAATGAAGTATCGAAAGAGGATATGCTACACGGACGCTGACAAGGAGTTGATGTGGGATCGCTGGCAAGCGGGTGAGTCTCTGCACGCCATTGCACGGTTATTTGGTCGCTATCATCCGTCGATTCAGGGCATTCTTGCGAGAACAGGCGGCATTCGACCGCCGAGGCGCAAACGGTCTTGCAGTGCCTTGACCTTGGGCGAACGCGAAGAGATCTCGCGTGGTGTTGTTGCTGGTCGTTCGATCCGTTCGATTGCGGCTGAGCTGGGTCGGGCCCTGTCCACGGTGAGTCGTGAGTTACACCGTAATGGTGGTCGGTGCTGTTACCGGGCCAACCAAGCAGATCAAGCCGCCTGGGATCGTGCCCGTCGGCCAAAGCCCTGTAAACTGTCCGCGAACCGTGTATTGGCGAGTGTAGTGGCCCAGAAGCTGCAACTCGAATGGGCTCCTGAGCAGATCGCCGGCTGGTTGAAGCACGCGTATCCGGACAACGAGGCTTTCCAGGTGTCACACGAAACGATCTACAAGAGCCTTTTTATCCAGGCCCGCGGGGCCTTGAAGAAAGAGCTGTTACAGCACTTGCGCAGGACGCGGGCGATGCGCCGATCACGCCACAAGACACTCAAGGGTGAAGGTCTGGGCCAAATCACCAACACGGTCTCGATCCGGGAACGACCGGCCGAGGTCGAGGATCGTGCGGTGCCGGGCCACTGGGAGGGTGATTTGTTATTCGGCAGTCACAATAGCCAGATCGTCACGCTGGTGGAGCGTCACACCCGCTACGTAATGCTGGTACGGGTAAAGAGCAAAGACACCGATACGGTAATCAATGCGCTCATCAAGCACGCGCACAAGTTGCCGCGGGAACTCTACAAATCGCTCACCTGGGATCGCGGCAGCGAGATGGCCGATCATCAACGCTTCTCGCTCGCCACCGACATCAAGGTATTCTTCTGTGATCCACAACACCCCTGGCAACGCGGCTCGAACGAGAATACCAATGGCCTGCTCAGGCAGTACTTCCCCAAGGGCATGGACCTGTCCCATGTTCATCAGAATCGACTGAACGCGGTCGCTCGAAGACTCAACGAACGACCCAGGAAAACTCTGGGGTATTATTCACCTGCAGAAAAATTTAGTGAATGTGTTGCATCCACCGGTTGAAACCGCAGTCGATAAGAGAAATAGCTGCTGCAAAGCATCAAGATTAGAAGAAAGGTCCGCTCCTAACTTCAAAGCTGCCTGATTGCCGGAAGCTAGTTTCTACACTTCTAAGCTCGAACTAACGGTATATCCTGTATCTTTTATCATGGAAGTACCCTTTATCGCGATCGCGAAAAGCTGATCTCGAACTCCGTCCACCCTGGCGGACACTCGTCGGCGTCCACTTGAAATGTCCGGCCTTGTGGGTTTCGACAGGCAAGCTCCGGCCAAGCAACACCCTCAGGAACAACGGTCCAACCAGGTGGACACGCGTCTTCGAAAAGATCGTACAGTGTCTGATTCTGGTTTCTGCAACCCACGAGGTTTCTCCCACAAAAGGGAAAGTCGGGATCGGAAGTACCACAGGTGGGATCGAAAATATTAGTGTCGTTGTCTGCTATCCCAGCACCACTCGAAGAACCACCACCACAGCCCGCTGCCAATGGTAGTCCAATAACAAGAACCGAGACGAACAGCTTGTGGTTGGCATACCGGAATTTGGAAGTATCTTTCACTGCAATTTCTTAATACATGATTCAAGCTGAAACGTCCTTAACCTCAGTCAACAAGAATATATACCGTTAAGCAGTGACCCATATATGGGTTCTTGCTGCGCTTCAGGAGGTAGAGAACGGCTAGCAAG
>JASJAT010000125.1 GCA_030066885.1 Arenicellales bacterium
ACCGGGGACAGTATACTTTTTAACTCAACATTAAAATCCACCGGTCAGGGGTGCCGATTGAATCGCGGCGAAGGCACTGTTCCTATAGTTTGTTCGAGTTAAAAAGTATACTGTCCCCAGTTTCAGGGACCTAACAAGTTCTGGCAAGTGGGGGGGTAGTAACCGTTTTGGCGATGAAACTTCTGACAGATCGCGCGTCGCTGGTCTACGGGCAGCGCTTGAAATTTCAGTTGGCTTTCTCGCAAGCTTTGCTTTTTTGACTCGGGCAGGTTCATAAAAAATTGCCGGCGTTTCTGGTCACGAACTTCCGGAGAGAGATCTTTCCAGCTTTGACCTAGGTTGTTTTGCGCGTAGGCAGCGGGCGAACCGAATTGTACGCTCAATACCATAATACAGGTCAAAACAGACAACACACGAACACACAACATGACTTTCGTCATTTAACTACGTACCTTTACGGGGCACCTCTACAAACAAGTCGCTTTGGCGTTCTATCCACACATAGAAGTCCACATTGTTGGTCAAATCAAAATCAACAGTAGATAAATTCGAGCTGGTCACACCGGTTGCCTGTTTTGTTGGGGTGCTAGCATTCAAATTCGCAGCACCGTTAGGGTAGGGCGCCTGATTTATCCACAATACCAGTCCTAGCGTTAGCGCGACGCTGGTGGCGGTGGCTAGAGCCATCTGCGGTAGCGTAAAGCGTCTAGGTTTTCTTGTCACCTTGCCACTGAGAACCGCCCGTCGGCGCAAGCGCAACTGATTTTGCAGTTTAGTCGCATCGTCTTTAGACGATTCGAGTTGCTCCCGAACTTGATTCCAGCGATCGTACTCCGCACTGAGTGCTGGATCCTGGTGCAGAGCAGATTCAACCTTTGCCTTTAATTTCGGTGAATCGTCTAGCAGACCTGCTCTCAGCTGGTCTATCTGGGTAACAGTTACAGTCTGATTCTTAGTCATCGTCCCACACCCCGGCTAGCTTCTCGCGCAAGGATTTCATCGCTCGAAAGTGATGCTGCTTTACACTTCCTTCGGAACAACCTAACACTGTTGCCGTATCGCGAACGCTCATACCTTGCCATTCGCGTAGCATAAATACTTGCCGTTGTCTTTCAGAGAGATATTCTAAAGCTTTATCGATCTCTTTTCTAAATTGCTTGGCAAGTAATGCTGTTTCCGGTTGTTGTGAAGGGGGATTGGCTTCCGAACCAAGGCCGGATTCCAATAGATCCTCCTCACCGTCTTCACGGCTTCTAAATATGGAGACGGTTTTGCCACCGATCTCGCGCAGTTTGCGCCAGCGCCTGACGTCCGTTATCCGGTTGTTGAGAATTGTAAAGAACAATCGGGGCCACTCCGGCTCTGAGCGGTCACTATACTTTTCGGAAAGTTTTAACATTGCATCTTGAACTACGTCTAAAGCCGTTTGCTCGTCGCGCAACGCGTACACTGCGATCTTGAACGCTTTGTATTCAACTTGGGCCAGGAATTCGTCCAGTGGATTATTGGAGCTGGACGTATCAAGGTGGAGTGAAGCACCGGCCTTGGTCCGACCAGGGCGTTGACCTGATTTCGTTAGGTTGTCGTCGTTCAGGGATAAAGCTAACGTTGTCATGCCTGTACTCGCTTCAAGGTCTCTCTATCTTTCATACTAGACGCTTAATGGCGCTGCCTTGCCAGCTTCAGTATCTGTGGTAGCCAAAGAGGCCGCGATGTCGGTTTCTAGCGCCATGCCTAAACCACTGATGTCCGCCAAAGCTGAAATGCCCCCCATACGGTTTCCCGTATCCCGGCTGGTGGTAGTGTTTTCGCAGATCGTAGGGTTTCCAAAAACCCGGATACCTCCGGTGCATGCCGTGTCGGTGGTAAGGGTGTTGATGGTAACGCTTGTACCCATGATGGTATGGATGCCTGTAGTAACGCTTATAGCCGTGATAATAGTGTGGCCTGAAGTACCCTCCACTATAACCATAGCTAAAACGATAGCCCGGACCACCTATGCTAAATGAAAAGTAATTCGAAGCCTGAGCTGGAAATGCACCGGCAGCCGCGGTTCCCGCAAGGAGCAAGCATAACAGGTAAAGTTTTTGCATGATGGTTTCTTCGGCAAGCGTTACCTTACTAAAGTCTTAGCTTCGATTGATAATAACGCATGACGAGCTTATCGGTTGACAACGCCATTGTACCATAAATCTACATAACTAATTGAAATATAGAGATAATATAGCTTTTAGTCGTTATCAATAGAGGCAGGTGAGAAACAGTGCCGACCCATACCCTTCTGTTGTTGTTTAGCTAGTCAACGCGCAGTGGGAGATACTATGGCAGGTTGTGTCCGTCCGTTAATCTTTGACTGCGGATGATGTCGCCAGCAACGATCGTTTATAATTCCGCCGTTATCGACGACACAGTTCGATTGTTCATGCCATTTATCCAAATTCGCCTCAGGTTATGAGTTCTCCACTGCGATTGGGAGTTGTCGGTGTGGGCTACTTGGGCCGTATACACGCTAAGATCTATTCCCAAATGTCAGGCGTAGAATTGGTTGGGGTTGCTGATATTAATCCTGCTACTGCGGAGGAGATTTCAAACGAGTATGAATGTCAGGGATTCACCGATCCCTACGCGTTGATTGGGAAAGTCGATGCAGTAAGCATTTCGGTACCAACTTCGGTCCATGGTGAGGTTGCTATGCCTTATCTGGATGCCGGTGTGCATATGTTGCTTGAAAAGCCTATTGCACCTACGGTGCAGGAAGCCGAATCCATTGTAGCAGCGGCTGAAGAACGCGGAGTTGTTTTGCTAATAGGACATTTAGAGCGGTTTAACGCGGGCATTATGAGACTGGCGGAAAGAGTCCGAGATCCCCGCTTTATAGAAAGCCACAGATTGGGCACCTTCGTGGAACGAGCTACCGACGTGGATGTCGTAACCGACCTAATGATCCACGATATCGATATCGTGTTGTCACTAGTCAAGTCCGAATTAACCTATGTTTCTGCGGTAGGGTCCCCAGTCCTTACCAATCACATTGACATCGCCAACGCCAGGTTAGAATTTGCCAATAATACCGTAGCAAATGTTACCGCCAGCCGTGTTTCAACAAAAAAGTTCCGCCGTATTCGAGTGTTTGGCAGTGACAGTTATCAAGCGCTGAATTTTATTGATCAACAAATCGAAGTTGTGAGTAAGACCGATCCTGCGCCTGGTCAGTTGTTTCCTGGGCTAAGGACTGAACGTTTAGAGATCAAGCCAAGACCTCCATTAGACGCAGAGTTGGAACATTTCGTTGAAACGGTGGGGAACGGCGGTCAACCGTTGGTAAACGGCAGGGATGGTGTGAAAGCTTTGCAAGTAGCAGAACAAGTACAAAGAAAGATCGAAGCATGTCTAAATTGAAAAATCCTCCAGTACCGTTCATTAATCTTTCCACACAATTCGAAGGTCTGAAGAAGGAATGGTTGACCTCGATTGAAAAAATAGGTGAGAGCGGTGCCTTTATTCTTGGTACCAACGTATCCGAATTCGAGAAAGAATTCGCCGCATACGTCGGTACTAAGAATGCAGTCGCAGTAGCAAATGGAACAGATGCGTTGATTCTGAGCTTGCGCGCTCTAAACATTGGTGACGGTGACGAAGTAATTACGACACCCTATACGTTCTTTGCAAGCGCGGAAGCGATCAACCACGTTGGTGCAAAACCGGTGTTCGTCGACATAGAACCAAGCAATTTCAACATAGATCCAGCGAAAGTAGAACTGGCCATAACGAGTAAGACTAAGGCCATTATTCCGGTTCATCTATTTGGTTGCCCAGTTGACATGACGGTTTTACAAGAGTTAGCGCACACTCACAACTTGAGCATAATCGAAGACTGTGCCCAAGCCTGTGGGGCGAAGCTAGATAGTAAGCGTGTAGGAAGTTTCGGAAAAATCGCGACATTTAGTTTCTATCCGACCAAAATTATTGGTTGTTATGGTGATGGCGGAATGATCACTACCAGTGATTCTGTTTTGGTCGACAGGTTGCACAAATTGCGCAACCACTGTGCGGTCGGGCCATTCATACATGATGGCATAGGCTACAACAGCCGTCTGGATGAAATTCAGGCGGCTTTGCTAAGGATCAAGTTGACCGGTATCGAGACGGTTATCGCAAAGAGGCAGCGTATAGCCCACTTATATTCAGACCATTTCGCCGACTGTGACCTGGTTACCCCAAGTGGAGTCGCTGGTGGCACTCATGTATTCAACTTGTATACTATTCGAATACCTAATCGGGACAGGGTCAAAAAAAGACTGATGGAAGCGCGGATAGGTTTTTCCGTATGTTATCCGCAACCATTGCACCTACAACCAGTATATCGGCATCTCCAGTATCAAATCGGGGATTTTCCGGAAAGTGAACGTGCGTCCGAGCAATGTATTTCGTTGCCAATCTATCCAGATATGCTTTCAGAGCAAGTAGAGATCGTATGTGAAGTTATTAAAAGTGTACTCTGAATCATGCGCAAGGATTTGCTGGTTGCCGTTTGCCTACTGTTAACTTCGATATCTGCTTTCTCACCCTTTGCTTTTGCCCAAAGTTGTTCCAAAACCACACCTGAATTAATAAAAATGGAGGTGCGCGACGCGCATCTTATCGGGCCGGATCTACAACGGGTTACACTAAAAGTACGCGTGGCAGACACTGGCAGTAAACGAGCTGCTGGATTTCAATATATTTGCCCCGAGGTTGCTGAGCACACGTCGATTTTGTTTTTGTTTGCCCAATCTCATATACCCAATTTTCATATGAACAACGTTTATATGCCTCTGGACATTGCATTCATCGATAAAGATGGAAGGATTCGTGATATTCAGACCATGAATCCGGTCGTTCTCGGCAAGAAAAATCAACCTCGTTTGTGGAGCCCCAAGACACCGGTGAGCGCTGCTTTGGAGGTCAAGGGCGGCTTGTTCGAACAACTCGGCGTTACCGCGGATGAATGGTCGGTTACCCTGTCCAACGGCAATTGATGTTGCACACCTTAATAAGCCCGCCTAAGACATGTCAGTGAAGATAGCACCGTACGGGTCGTGGCAAAGCCCACTGAACGTCAAGTTGCTGTTTGAACAACCCTCGGCACCTATGTACCCGCAGTACTATCGAGGTCGATATTACTGGGTGGAGGCACGGGCTAGGGAAGGCGGACGGTCTGTCTTGGTTCGGCGCAACCCAGACGGAACAGAGGCTTGTTTGACACCTGAGGGCTTCAACATTCGCACTCGTGTTCACGAATACGGCGGAAAGTGTTTCATATTGGCTAAAGGGTGCGTTTATTTCTCTAACGATTCTGACCAACGGTTATATGTGCAACCGCTAGAGAACAACGCGCCAGCACAACCACTAACCGTGGATACTGATAAATCCAGGGCCTACGCGGATCTGCAGCTTTCACCGTCGGGGCGATATTTACTTGCGGTCATGGAGGCAACCTACGGCGACGCTGAACATCAGAACGCGTTGGTGGGTATCGATCTCAACCGCGATGAACCGGTTGAGCCGATGATGCTGGTATACGGTGCCGATTTTTATGCCAATCCCGTGGTGGATAAAGTCGGTAGTCGTTTGGCATGGATTCAATGGAACCACCCCTACATGCCTTGGGATCGGTCCAAGCTATTTGTGGCTAACATCATCGATAGCGACACGGAACTTAGAGTCACCGAAAGTGAACGCATTGTCGAAGAAAAAGAGTCGTCCATATGTCAACTGGGTTTTTATGGGAGTGATCTAGTTTTTGCAATGGATAAGGCATATCCCGTTGAGCCTTGCGACAATTATTGGAATCTGTATTGTTATAAGGACGGGGTCGTTCATAGGCTGACTTGTAACGACAAAGAATATGGCGCACCCCATTGGGTTTTCGGTGAAACCAACCACGCCGCCACTAACGGTTCAACTTTGCTGGCTAAGCGAATAGATGAAGATGGAGATGAGTTGGTTAGAATTGAGCGTTTTACAGGCGAACAAACGAGGGTGGTTACCGATTTTGATTCGTTGACCCAATTGAGCCGAGGTAGGAACAGTGGTGAGGTTTTGTTAATAGCTTCGTCACCGACAGAAGCGCCCCAAATGGTTGTGCTAAATACCAATGGCGGTGTTACACGTGTTAAATCAGTCGATACACTCATTCGTAAAGAGGAAATCAGTATTGGTACGCCTATTGAATACCCGACAAGGGATGGCGAGGTTGCGCATGCATATTACTACGTACCCCATAACACCAAGTTTAGTGCGCCGGCGGACCAACTACCGCCGCTGTTGGTTACAGTACATGGTGGTCCTACCTCACGTACGACCCGCTCTTTGGATCTATCGCGACAATACTGGACTGGCACCGGCTTCGCTGTGTTGGACGTTAATCACCGTGGGAGCACGGGGTACGGCAGACGCTACAGGCAACACTTACTGGGCAAGTGGGGCCAGGTTGACGTAGACGACATCATTGATGGCATTGATTATCTGGTCAACCAATCGTTGGTGGATCCGACCAAAGTGTTCATTCGAGGGAAAAGTGCAGGAGGCTATGCGGTGCTACGGGCACTTACAGAGTACCCGCAAAAGTTTTGCGCAGGTGCTTGTTATTACGGCATCGGTAACCTGTCTACGCTAGCGGCCATTACGCACAAGTTTGAGGCGCGTTATACAGATAGGTTGATCGGTGAGGAATACGATGAAAACCGGGCGAAATCCGCAGATAGCGAATATTACAAACGTTCACCGATACATTTTATGTCCAAAGCAAGGAGCCCGATGATTTTGTTCCAGGGTCTGGAGGATTTGGTCGTTCCTCCAGACGTTTCTCGCGAAGTAGTCAGGGCGCTGGTTGCACGGAATATCGATCATGAGTATGTGGAATACCCGGGCGAGGGGCACGGATTTCGAAAAAGCGAGACGAATATTGATGCAATTCAAAGAGAAACCCGGTTCTATCGACGTATCCTTGGGCTGCCATGAATGGATTTGACCAGTAAATGAGCAGATTAGAAGAATACTCATCGATACCTGCCGGGTTTTTGGAATGTGAGGCAAGCGAGCTCTATAGAATTCTGGATGGGCCTACACTCATTCATCTGTCGGGTGCAAAACGGGAACCTCTTTTTATTTGTACATTGCTGCATGGAAACGAGACTACTGGCTTGCAGTCGTTGCAACGAGTCCTGAAACATTTTGACGGCGCCTTGCCGAGATCCGTTTCTATGTTTATTGGAAACGTTGAGGCAGCTCGTTACCGTCAACGCCATCTACCAAGTCAACTTGACTACAATCGGATTTGGTCGGGTGGTGAAGGGAATGAACATGCCATGACGAGAAAGGTCTTGGACATTATGGCAGACCGAGACGTATTCGCCTGTATCGATATCCACAACAACACGGGACGGAATCCACATTACGCAATTGTTGCGACACAAGAGGAAGTCCACCTTGCTTTAGCCAGGAGATTTGGTCATCGCATTGTGTATGCAACTTATCCGGATACCTCCTGCTCAGCAGCTTTTTCGAAAATATGTCCTGCCGTCACTTTAGAAGCCGGTGTGGTCGGTGACGCAAGTGGCGTCGATCATGTATCGCGCTATCTAATTGATTGTATCCAGAGCGATGATTGGCGGGACAGTGATACAGACGACTTTAACCTTTATCATACAGTTGCTGTAGTCAAGGTTAGGGAAACTTGCTCTGTCGGTATATTGGGCGAGGATAAAGATATTGAGCTGCTCCCTGACGTTGACCGTTTCAACTTTCACCTGATGGATGCGGGAACACAGATAGGCACAACTAGAAACGCAGGAGGAGTTTGCCTATCGCTCGAGGGTGTGGATAGGTCCAGTGCGCTTTCTGACTACCTCACCACTGCCAATGGCGAGCTTCGCACGGTTAAGCCCATAATGCCTGCTATGCTGACCACCGATTGCGAGATCATCAAAATGGATTGCTTATGCTATTTAATGGAGCGCTTGCTATGATGCAACGCGACCAGATCTTGGCACTTGCTGGAGTATTTCAAGCAGCAACGCTAGCGCAGCAGCTCGCGCACCGTGGTAGTGCAGATGAAATACCTTTTGAAGCCAGTGTACGAAGCCTGTTTATTACAGATGCGATCAATACCGCGTCGGTATATGGTGGTGAATCGGGTGTCAAACTGGGACTACAAACGATGCGACAGCGATTGTCGACGACAGGCAAGAATTCGGATTTTGAAGTAGCACGCTATGTGCTAAGTCTAACCCAACTGGGTGTCAGACTAGGTGAGCAAAACCACATGGCTGCCACGATAGCAAAAGAAATCGAACAACTTAAACCAAACGTTGAATCGAACAATGGGGAGGGGATAAGCCAGCACGTCTATTCTGAATTGGCTCGAATATACAAAGACACCATAAGCTATATGAAACCAAAAATAATTGTGCAAGGAGGACAGGGACATTTATCCAGTCCCGTGGTGGTCGATAAAGTAAGAACGATTCTATTTGCCGGAGTCCGTTCCGCATTTCTGTGGAATCAACTTGGCGGTAAACGCTGGCACCTCGTGTTTAAGCGTCGTCAGGCCCTTGCTAGCGTAGAATCTATTCTCGCTGAGCTCGATCGCTAGCGGGTGTATGGCATCCGGACCCCGGGCGCGGAGGACGACGATGATTGATCTGTACTACTGGCCTACTCCCAACGGGTGGAAAGTTTCCATTATGCTTGAGGAGTGTGGGTTCGAATATCGAGTACACCCTGTAAATATCAATCAGGGAGAACAGTTTTCCCAAGAATTTCTGGATATCAGCCCAAACAATCGAATGCCTGCGATAGTTGATCACGACCATAGTAGCGGTCCATTAAGTGTTTTTGAGTCTGGAGCGATATTGATATACCTGGCCAAACGGGCTGGTCGTTTTATGCACCTGGACGAAATTGGATACAAAGAGACACTTGAATGGTTGTTCTGGCAGGTCGGAAACTTGGGACCGATGGCAGGCCAACATAGCCACTTTCTCAACTA
>JASJAT010000126.1 GCA_030066885.1 Arenicellales bacterium
CAAACACCACCGGGATGTGCAGCAGCCTCTAGACGTGCCGCAAGGTTCACACCGTCGCCATAGATTTCATTCCTATCCTGCAGTACCTCACCCAGGTTTACACCAATCCGGATTTGAATCTTACTGTCGTCTTCAACGTTCTGATTCTGGTCATTCAACCGGCATTGAATCATCACCGCGGTGTCCACCGCGGAAACAACGCTAGGGAACTCAGCAAGAATGGCATCCCCAGCATACCGTAGTACTGTACCGTCTCTTTTTTGTATGGTTTGACTGGCTAAGTCCAGGATTTCCATGACCCGCTTGTGTGTACCGATTTCGTCTTGTCCTGTCAGCCGGCTGTAGCCAGCGACATCGGCATACAAAATAGCGGTGAGTTTCCGTTTTGCTGTTAGTTCAGGCATGGGCGTGAGCTTAACGACAGGCAATACGCAAGTCTATGATCTGTAGAAAATTTAGTGACCCGCGTTAGGGTAATGATAGTGTTGAGTGTGTTAAGTCTGTTCGATACTACAGTTTGTCTTGAAGCAGGAGTACCTAAACTGGATACGGTGAAGAATTGTAGTCACGATAATCGGTTGGCCAGGGCTTTCACCTCATGCAGATCATGGGTATCGAAACCTTCACTGAACCATCCGCGAACTCTGTCAAGGACACAACTCATTCTCGGGAAGGGGCAAAGGTTTTCATTGCCGACATCAACGCCGAAGGTGGTGAAGAAACGACACAAAACATCAGTGATTCAGGTGGTGAGGCATACTTTGTCAAAACGGACATATCACAGTCGATCGAAATCGAAGCACTTAATAATAATATGGTCGAGCGTTACGACCGGCTGGACTGCGCGTTCAATAACGCAGCGATTTTAGGGGAAATAGTCTCCGTCGTTGATCATACTGAAGAAACTTGGGATCATGTTCTCGACACCAATCTCAAAAGGACGTGGTTATGCATGAAGTATCAAATTCCGCAAATACTCAAACAGGGTGGTGGAGCTGTCGTTAATACTACTGCCACGACCGGACTACAGGTCGTACACGTTGTGCTTACGCAGCGAGCAAAGCCGGCGTAGTGAGCCTGACTAAAGTCGCCGCTTTGGAGAATGCAGAATATGGAGTCCGTGTTAACGCACTATGTCCGAGCCACACACGCTCACCCATGTTAGAGAAGTTTTTCGAACTCCACCCTGAGCTCGACGCAGATTTTATTGCACAAGCGCCAATGGGTCGGATAGCTGCAACTGAGGAGGTTGCCGAAACAGCACTGTGGCTCTGCTCCGATGCATCCTCTTTTGTCACCGGACACGTCTTGGCGGTGGATGGTGGCTACCTTTGTCGGTGAGGGGACAGAAAAGGATAAACAATCATTCCTGTTTTTGAAGTTCCACCCAGTTCTCTTTAGCTTTCTCGATCGCTCTTTCTTTGTCTTTCCGCCAGCGATCACGAGCATCTTCATTGAATTTCATGTAAAGCTTACCATCAACGATGGTCCAGGCTTCCGGATCCGCAGCGACTGCTTTCCCCTTGCTTATGCCAAGAGCACAAAACCCTCCAAATTGGGGGGCGTAACGCTCCGGATCAGCAGCGAACAGATCACGATGTTCAGCGTTCACAAAATGCCATTTCGCATCACGCCAGGAGTGCACAAACTCGGGGCTACCTTTTATCGCTTGGTTTTCTGTGAAGTAGGCAACGGTGTCGTAGCCTTTGATCGCAACACCGCCTGACCCGGTCGCAACCATCTTTTGTGGATCGCCGGCGAACGATAGCGTCACCAGTCCAGCAACTAATGATAAATTAATGAAGAATCTTTTAAATGTATTTGGGGGTTTTTTTAACATACGAAACCTCATGTCAACCCATTGACAACTACGATCAAATAGGACGTTTGGTATTATAGCCACAGTTGGAAAAGGGTTTAAGCTCTATCAAACCGTGAGATACCTACGGCAGGTGCAAACAACCTCGAGAATCAATGCCGATGCAGGACACTGTTGAGCGTAAACTTACTGCGATTCTCTATGCCGATGTAGCCGGGTACAGTCGATTGACCGGCCAGGATGAGGAAGGTACCCACCGCGTCCTGAGTTCCTCCCTCGACACAATCACTACCTTAATTGAAAGATACAAAGGAAAGGTATTGCATTTTGCTGGTGATGCTGTGTTAGCAGAGTTCGCTAGTGTAGTTAATGCCCTGACCTGTGCCGTTGTTATCCAGCGTGACCTCAAGGTAGGAAATGAAGAAATACCTGTTGAGCGCAGACTTGAGTTCCGCATCGGTGTCAATCTGGGGGACGTTATTGTAGACAGGAACGAGATCTATGGTGACGGTGTTAACGTAGCCGCGCGTTTAGAGAGTTTAGCTGAACCCGGAGGCATATGTATTTCTCGATCTGTACTCGATCAGGTAAAAAACAAGATGGAACTCGGTTATGAGTCTCTTGGGGAACAGAGAGTGAAGAATATTGCCGACCCAGTTCAGGCCTATCGAGTCATTCTCGCTCCCAAGGCTGCGGGTATTGTGGTCGGCGAGAAAAAAGTAAGGTTAAGTCAAACCCAATCTTGGATTCTTGCTTTCACCGTTCTCGTATTTGTGTCGATAGGTACCATCGCAATATGGAGTGGTTACCTCGATTCTGATAAACCTGGGGTGCTTGCATTGCCTGCAAAGCCCTCCATTGCGGTGCTGCCATTTAAAAATCTAAGTGGGAATTTAGAGCAAGACTATTTTAGCGATGGAATTACTGAAGACATCATTACAGATCTCTCGAAGTTCCAAGATTTATTCGTCATCGCAAGCAATACGGTGTTCACATATAAGGGCAAACCAACGAATGTAAAGGAAGTGAGCAAGGATCTCGGTGTTCGATACATACTTGAAGGCAGTGTGCAAAAAACGGATAGGAAGGTGCGTGTAAATGCTCAACTGATTGATGGTGGCACTGGACACCACGTCTGGGCCGAGCGTTTTGTTCGCGATCTAGAAGATCTTTTTGCCCTTCAGGATGAGATCGTAAGTGCGATTGTTGGAACACTGGCAACTCAGGTTGATGCAGTGGAACGCGAACGCGCCATGCGCAAAGATACAAACGACCTGGCCGCATATGATTATTTGTTGCGTGGCCGTGAGTACCGTTCGCGCGCTACCAGTGCAGCAAACGCAGAGGCACGAAGATTGTTCCAAAAAGCGATTGAACTTGATCCTACTTATGCTTCCGCATACGTAGAGGAGGGCTGGTCTTATGTTGACATGGTTCGTTTTGGTTGGACGGCAGCGCCCAGTGATGCATTACAAGAAGCACACAACCTTGCTCAGAAGGTATTGAGCTTCGATGAGGCAAACGCATCTGCTCATCGCTTACTCGGATGGACTTACTTAAAGTGGAATGAGTACGATCTTGCTGCTCACGAGTTCAACCGAGCTCTTGAGCTTAATCCAAACGACGCCGAGAGTTTTGACGCACTTGGCGCGGTCATGCTTTATACGGGTGAAATAAAAGCAGCCATTGAGGCGCAGGAAACCGCGTTTCGCTTCAGCCCAAACCAACCTCCTAGAAGCTTTGTTCATCTTGGGCTAGCGTATTACCTGGCTGGCCGGTATGACGACACGATCAGAACCATGGAACAGAGTTTAGGAAAGAACCCCGACCTTGTTGTTCATCATGTCATACTGGCTGCGGCCCACGGTCAAGCAGGTCATCTCGAGGACGCAGCACAAGCAGCAACGAAAGTTCGTCGACTTCACCCGTTTTTTGAAGTGGATTCGTTCGGTTCTGCGTTTCGCGATGCAGCGGATCGGGCCAAATTAGCAGAGGGCCTTCGTAAAGCGGGACTAGAATAAAAGAGCATTTTTACAGTTTGTATTTTATGTGTGTCATTAGCCTGGGAAGCAATTGAAGCAGCAATGATCCGCACAATTGAGCTTTCCGGTACTTGAATAATCGTTAAAAAAAGGGGCGTTTACAATTCTCATCGTTTATAATGCTGTGTCCACGGAGGCTTTAGATATATAGATAAAGTACCCGTCTCGATCCTTTTGGGGCGTTAATCTGACAGGCCTCTCGAATGGGAAAGATCCGCTGAAAGTGGATTCGTCTTAATAATCGTAACACTGGAGGAGCTTTCATGAAATCAGAAGTAAAAACTAAAGACGTCGCCGAAAAGAAACCGGGTCGACGTAAATTTCTCAAAACAGCGGGGGCGACAGCGGCCGGTACGGCTGCGTTAAGTTTCCCAATGATATCCCGCGCGGAGACCATAACCCTTAAGATGCAGGGTTCGTGGGCACCTGCGGACATTTGGAACTCATTCGCCGAAGACTACATCAAGCGTGTACAGGAGATGGCGGGTCCAAGTGTTAAAATCGACTACCTTGTCTCCGGCGCCGTCGTCGCATACAACCGTGTTCAAGATGCCGTCCATGAGGGTGTACTCGACGCGGCGCATACCGTACCTGTTTACTGGTACGGCAAGAACAAAGCCGCTTCGCTGTTCGGTTCGGGACCCATCAACGGCTGTAACGCAGAGCAGACCCTGGGTTGGATTTACTATGGTGGCGGCCAGGAACTGTACAACGAGCTGATACAGGATATCCTCGGCCTCGACATCGTTGGCTTCTTTGCCTTTCCGATGCCGACCCAACCACTCGGCTGGTTCAACGAAGAGATTAAATCGATGGACCAGATGAAGGGACTCAAATACAGGACTGTGGGACTCGCCGCTGACCTGTTCCAGGAAATGGGTGTCCAGGTGACACAATTGGGCGGTGCAGAGATCGTACCGGCGCTCGAGCGAGGTGTGATCGATGCCTTCGAGTTCAACAACCCGTCTTCGGACAAGAGCTTCGGTGCCCACGACGTGCGCAAGCACTACATGCTGGGAAGCTATCACCAGGCAATGGAGTTCTTCGAGATTATGTTCAACAAGAAGAAGTACGATTCCCTGCCAGCGGAAGTCCAGGCCATCCTCAAATACGCGGCTGAAGCCGCATCCTCCAATAACTACTGGAGGGCCATGGATGCTTACTCAAAGGATCTCGAGGAGCTGCAGACGAAGCATGGGGTGACCGTGTATCGCACACCCGACTCCGTTTTCGACGACCAGCTCGCGGCCTGGGATAAGTTAAGCGAAAGGTTGCAGGGAGAAGATCCTTTCTTCAAGAAGGTCGTGGACTCGCAAAAGGCGTGGGCGAAGCGAGTGGTATTTTACGAGAGCCTTAACTCCGCTCCCTTTATCCGCGGCTACGAGCACATCTTTGGAAAGCTGCCTGGGTCAGCTTAATAACCCCTTCGACAGACCCTAGGCTATTCAGGGCGGCGCGCACGGCGCCGCCCTGTTCTTGGCTCAATTCGAAGAAGAAATAATATGGGCGGCCTGTTATTTACCATTGATCGTTTGAGTGCGTGGGTGGGCAAGGCCTTTGCATGGTGCATTCTCGCCCTCACACTCGGTATCAGTTACGAAGTGTTTGTCCGTTATGTGCTGACGGCACCGACCAAATGGGCCTTCGACTTCAGCTATATCATGTACGGCGCGCTTTTCATGATGGCGGGTGCCTACACGCTGTCACGCGACGGCCATGTCCGCGGGAACTTCGTGTATCGGATGTGGGCACCGCGGGTCCAGGCGTCCGTCGACCTTACCCTCCATCTGCTGTTCTTTTTCCCGGGAATCACTGCCCTGATTATCGCGGGCACAGATTTCGCTGCCTATTCATGGCGCTTCCTTGAGGTCAGTTCATCGAGCCCGGCCGATATCCCGGTATTCCCGTTGAAAACCCTCATTCCCATCGCGGGGGTTATTTTGTTCCTGCAGGGCATCGCAGAGGTGATTCGCTGCGTGATGTGTATTCGGGACGGCCAGTGGCCGACGAGGCTCCATGACGTGGAGGAAACCGAGACCGTCTTGATGCACGCAAAGGAACACGAAGGATCTACTGCGGATAGAGCCAGCCTATCACCGGACGAAGGCCGGCAATGACTGACCCGCAAGTTGCACTCGTAATGATGGGGTTGTTCATTGTCTCCATCCTGCTTGGCTACCCCATCGCTTTCACCCTCATGGCGATGGGCGTTTTTTTCGGTTACTACGCCTACTATGACGCCGAACGCATGCAGTCGATATTCGACAATCGAGTATTTGATCTGCTGGTCCAGCGCACTTACGACGTCATGAGCAATGACATACTTGTCGCAGTGCCGCTGTTCCTTTTCATGGGTTACATGATCGAGCGTTCCAACATATTGGACCGGCTTTTTGTCACCCTTCAGATTACCGCCCGCCACATCCCGGGTTCGATGGCGGTGGCAGCGATTATCACCTGCGCGATGTTTGCCACCGCGACCGGCATCGTAGGCGCCGTGGTCACTCTGATGGGGCTATTGGCCTTGCCGTCCATGCTTAAGGCAGGCTATGACCGCCGGCTCTCGTCGGGTGTGATCTGTGCCGGTGGAACGCTGGGCATCATGATCCCGCCGAGTATCCTGCTGATTGTCTACGCCGCGGTTTCCGGGATTTCGGTGGTTCGGCTGTACGCCGGGGCGTTTCTGCCAGGATTGATCCTCGCCCTCATGTATGTCGGTTACGTGGTAGTTCGCGCGATCCTGAATCCTAAACTTGCGCCAAAGCCGCCTGAGGCTGAAACGGGCGTGCCGTTCATAAAGCTCGTTTTCATGTTGTTGACTTCCTTTTTTCCCCTGGCCGTTCTCATCAGCTGCGTCCTCGGTGCTATCCTCTTTGGACTGGCGACGCCCACTGAGGCGGCATCGATCGGGGCGTTGGGCAGCATTTGCTTAGCCGCTGGCTACCGTGAGCTCGACTGGGCACGGTTGAAGGAATCCGTCTATCTTACGGTGCGCACCTCGGCGATGGTGTGCTGGCTGTTCGTGGGGTCATGGACTTTTTCGTCGGTGTTCTCCTATCTTGGTGGGGAGGGACTCATTAAAGACTTCGTGCTGGGCCTCGACCTGTCTACCGTCACGTTTCTGATCATGGCCCAGCTCATTATCTTCCTGCTGGGCTGGCCGCTCGAGTGGAGCGAGATCATCATCATCTTTGTTCCCATATTTTTACCGCTGCTCTCCCACTTCGGCGTTGATCCGATGCTATTCGGGATATTGGTCGCACTCAACTTGCAGACCTCGTTTCTGACTCCACCCATGGCGATGTCGGCCTACTATCTCAAGGGGGTGGCGCCCCCTGGGCTGGAGCTCACCGAGATCTTTAGAGGGTCGTTGCCCTTTCTGTCGATGGTGTTTGTCGCTATGGTGATCGTTTATACGGTGCCTGCGGCGACCACGTGGTTGCCAAACCTCATTTACGGCCAGTTTTAACTGGCCCAGTGCCGCATTAGGAGTCGTGCGAATGCTCGATGGACAAGATCTCATCCACCTTGGAGCAATTCAGGCGGCGGAAGCGATTCAGGCAGGGAAGATTACTTCCGAAGAACTGGTGCAGGCGTGTATCGATCGTATTGAGGAAGTGGATGGAACTGTTCAAGCTTGGGCCTATTTTAATCCCGAGTCAGCACTCGAGCAGGCAAGGAAGTGCCATCGAGCCCACCAGGAAGGTCGGTCACTGGGTCCTTTGCACGGCGTGCCGGTGGGCATCAAGGATATCTTCGACACTGATGATATGCCGACTGAGGACGGAACGATATTGCACATTGGACGGAGGCCGCTGACGGATGCTTCCGTAGTAAGCCAACTGCGCAGTGTCGGCGCCATCATTGTGGGTAAAACGGTGACTACCGAGCTCGCCGTCTATGCACCGGGAAAGACCACCAACCCTCATGACCCAACGCGTACACCTGGGGGGTCATCAAGTGGCTCTGCCGCAGCTGTGGCGTCGTTAATGATACCCGTGGCAGTAGGCACGCAAACCAATGGTTCCATCATCCGCCCAGCGTCGTTTTGTGGTGTGGTTGGTTTCAAACCCACGTATGGGCTGATTTCCCGCCACGGCGTACTGCGCCTATCAAGACCGCTTGACCAAGTCGGTGTGTTTGCTCGCTCGGTTGAGGATGCGGCATTTTTTGCCGAACAAATTACGGTCTTCGACGATCGTGACCCCGACATGAGACCCAAGGGGCGACCATCATTGCTAGCAACTGCATTGGATGAACCGCCGCTAACGCCACGGTTTGCTTTTGTTAAATCACCCGTGTGGGACAATGCCGAGGATGATATGAAACAGGCATTTGACGAGCTTGTGGATGAGCTTGGAAAAAATGTCGAAGAGGTCTCTCTGCCCAAACCCTTCGATGACGCGGTCGCCATGCATCAAACGTTGATGTACGCCGATCTGGCTAAGAGTTTCTCACGTGAGTACGAGCAAGGTGCTGATCGCCTGAGCACCAGCTTGAAAGCCATGATTGAGGAGGGGCAGACGTACCTGGCGGTCGATTACAATCGAGCAATGGAACACCGCGAGGGGTTCAACGAATTGCTCAATGGTATGTTTGAAGACTTTGACGCAATTCTTACACCTGCGTCCAATGGTGGGGCCCCGGTTGGTTTGGATTCGACTGGAGATCCGGTATTCTCTACTATATGGACACTGTGCGGGACACCAGCCATCAGTCTCCCCATGTTGCAAGGGGAAAGCGGTATGCCAATGGGAGTGCAGCTAATCGGCCCGCGCGGCGATGACGCAAGGTTGCTTCGAACCGCAAGATGGCTCATGAACCAGATTCAATGATGTGATGCAACCAGATAAGCGAAGAACATTCATCGATGAAACGGTCACCGGCGCTATCGGCCTGGCCATGGTGACAGTGTTCCTCGGATTCATGGCACTAGATATTGGCGACACCCCGCTTATCATCGTTACGCTGATAGTCTTGGCTTTGGTATTTACCGATTACGTGCAAACAGTAAAAGAGTTACGAAAGCAAAGCGAGAATCAAGAAACCGGAGAATGATCGCTCGTTGATCCACGCTCGTCATGATCGCGGTGATTGACGACCCATCACACTCAGTCTCCAAAGCCCCCAAGTACATCCTTAAAAGGCGTTAGTTCGGCGTTTAATTGCACAGACTCAAAGGCACCGAATTCTACAAAGTGGTGCGGTTCGCGCAGGATTCAAAAAATCGATTAATGTCTTAGT
>JASJAT010000010.1 GCA_030066885.1 Arenicellales bacterium
TAGACTGTGACGCCACTGCCGGTCGAGTGGATGGGTGCTCACACCTTAATAATGGGTACGATCCAGTGCACGACACCCTATGGCTTCGCTAACGTGCTCAACTTGAATGTCATTATCCCCGGCTAGATCGGCGATGGTGCGAGCCACTCTCAAGATACGGTGGTAAGCGCGCGCCGACAGCCCCAGCTTGTCCATGGCATTGTCTAACAACCGGCGGGCCTCTTCTCCAATGCAACACACTTGTTCCAACTGCTTCCCATGCAGCTGCTGATTCAAGCACCCGAGTCTGTTGTGTTGTCTCTCTCTCGCTTTAATCACACGTTCGCGTACGGTTGATGAGGGCTCTTCCCAACGACTGCTGTGGTACAAATATTCTTTCGATACGGGTGGCACTTCAATATGCAAGTCGATGCGGTCCAGCAAGGGCCCGGACACCCTGGAGCGATATTTCTGTATCTGCTCTTCGGTGCAGCGGCAGCGATTGTCCCCCAACCAACCGCACTTGCAAGGATTCATCGCTGCGACCAATTGAAAGCGTGCAGGATAGGTTACTTGCCGCGATGCGCGAGAAATATGAATCACACCGGATTCAAGCGGTTCGCGGAGTTGATCCAAAACGTTACGTGCGAATTCAGGGAGTTCATCTAAAAACAGTATGCCATTGTGGGCCAAAGATATTTCTCCAGGTTTCGGCTGGCTTCCTCCGCCAACCAATGCAACGCTGGAGGAAGAATGGTGAGGACTTCGAAAAGGAGGTATGGACCAATTGCCCGAATCGAAACTAGCCTCAACCAAGGACTTTAACGCAGCCACTTCCAAGGCTTCGTGTTCGTTCAGATTCGGCAAAATGCCCGGTAATCTAGATGCCAGCATGGTCTTTCCCGCACCGGGTGGACCAAGCATCAAAAGGTTGTGACCTCCGGCAGCGGCGATCTCCAGTGCCCTTTTTGCCCGCTTTTGCCCTCGAATATCTGCCAGTTCGACCGTGCTATGGCTCGATTTGGGTAGGTTGGATTTGACCGCCGCCAGTCGATTATCCCCTATCAAGTGACCTGTAACCTCCAACAAATGACCAGCAGCATATACTCGTGCTCGTCGAATGAGCGTTGCTTCTTGACCATTGGCTTTCGCAATCAGGGTTGCCCTTTCATTTGTCTTGGCGGCAATAATTGCAGGTAACGCAGCCCGCACACCACGCAGTTCACCGTTTAATGACAATTCACCTATAAACTCGTAGCGATCAAGCTCTGCACATTTAAGCTGACCTGAAGCGGCCAGAATGCCAATGGCAATCGGCAGATCATAACGGCCCCCTTCTTTAGGCAAATCAGCTGGGCCCAGGTTTACAGTTATTTTTCTTGAAGGGAACCGAAAACCGGAATTGATTAGTGCACTTCGTACCCGGTCTTTGCTTTCTCTTACCGCAGTTTCCGGTAGGCCTACGATAGTAAACCTGGGTAAACCGTTTGAGAGGTGGACTTCCACTGTAACTAAAGGAGCCGCAATTCCAATTTGGGCACGGCTATACACAACGGCGAGGGACATAACACCACTCCTTGGATGTGATTTTCTTCCTTGTCTATAGATTCGAGTACGGCTTCGACCGACTCCTCAAGCGTCGACTTCTTTCTTTCTCAATAATTCCTCTAGTTCGTGCACCTGCGCTTCCAGTTTCTCGATTTTCTCTCTGGTCCGTTGCATGACCGCTTCTTGTACCTCAAGCTCTTCACGGGTCACAAGTTCTAACCCTTCGCAAGCGCCGCGCACTGTGGATTTAATGTTTTTACGAATGTCTTCAGACAGATCCGTCGGCAGCGCTCCCGAAACCGCCGCGGATATCTGTTCTAATAAAGATTGGACTCTACTCATGGATCTAATTCTACCACCGATTAATATCGGTTTTTTTGGCGGGGGGGTAAATAAATGTGTCACTTGCAGTCAGTCAAAAAGTAAAAGAGTCGCGTGCCAAGCAATCGCGGCGAGCGCCCCGACCCTACATAACAGTAGCGAGTAGCTTGTACCTAGTAGCTAGTAAGAAACTAAGGGGGACAGTACTCGCAACTAGCTATTAGCCACTATCAACGTAGGAGGCGCACCTCGCGCCGATTATCTAAGTTCTGACGGTCATGCAATCCTATTCGCCTTCATTTCCGCATATTGTTAGCGGGAATCCAATCATATAGCGGCGAGGGTGTCGCTCCTACTTCAAGGCACAATACTGGTGCATCCACACATTCGTTTGCTCCCATTTGGTGCGCAATCCGCAGCATTGGCTCTCTCTAATGCGGTCATAGCAACGGCCAGCAAGCTGGCACGTTTAATGCATACCCGGTGTACGTAATTTTATAACGGGTATGCCTATGAAACTTATTACAGCCATTATCAAGCCGTTCAAATTGGATGACGTGCGTGATGCTTTATCAGATATCGGCGTGCGTGGAATGACCGTTACCGAAGTGAAAGGATTCGGTCGACAAAAAGGACACACGGAATTGTATCGCGGCGCTGAGTACGCGGTGGACTTTCTGCCAAAGATCAAAATGGAAATTGCCGTAGAGGAAAGCTTGTTAGACCGCGTATTGGAAGCCATAACGAACGCTGCCAGAACCGACAAAATCGGCGATGGAAAATTGTTTATTTTGGATCTGGAACAAGTAATCCGCATCCGAACCGGTGAAACCAATCAGGATGCATTGTAGGAGTTGGCTATGACATCAGTAATAAAAAAACTACGTTTATTTTGGATCGTTTCTGGTCTACTAATTTCTGATTTCGCGTCCGCACAGGACACCAGCCAACTCGATTCAGGAGATACCGCGTGGATGCTTACTTCCACTGCGTTGGTGCTATTCATGACAATCCCCGGATTGTCACTTTTTTACGCCGGCATGGTGCGCAGTAAAAACGCACTGTCAGTAATGATGCAATGCTTTGCCATTACTTGTTTCATGACCATACTTTGGTTCGTCTACGGTTACAGCCTAGCGTTTGATGAAGGTGGACCTTGGATTGGAAGCCTTGGCAAACTATTTATGGCGGGTGTTACCGTGGATAGCCTGAGTGGTTCTATTCCGGAAACAGTCTTCTCCACTTTCCAGATGACTTTTGCCATCATCACACCTGCACTAATCGTGGGTGCGTTTGCCGAACGCATGCGCTTCTCTGCGATGTTACTGTTTATGGGACTTTGGTTTACGCTCGTATACGCACCAGTCGCACACTGGGTTTGGGGCGGTGGATGGCTCGGTGAGCTGGGTGTGCTCGATTTTGCCGGCGGCACCGTGGTCCACATAAATGCGGGGGTAGCCGGATTGATAGCGTGCATCATGCTAGGAAAACGCAAAGGCTATCCGACCACAGCCATGCTTCCCCATAGTCTTGTACTTACTTTGGTGGGTGCGGCTATGCTTTGGGTCGGGTGGTTCGGCTTTAATGCTGGTAGCGAACTCGCTGCAGACGGTACCGCGGGAATGGCGATGATAGTCACCCAGATCGCAACCGCGGCAGCAGCTCTGACCTGGATGACTGCAGAATGGAAAGCGCACGGGAAACCAAGTGCTTTGGGCCTTGCTTCAGGTGCAGTTGGGGGGCTAGTGGCCATCACTCCCGCCTCTGGATTTGTCGGACCCATTGGTGCCTTGATAATTGGAATTGCCGCGGGGATCGGTTGTTACTTGGCTTCGGTCAATTTGAAACGGGCCCTTGGATATGACGATTCACTGGATGTGTTCGGTGTTCACGGTGTCGGCGGAATTATCGGGGCGATTTTGACCGGCGTGTTTGTCGACGCCTCCTTCGGTGGAGCCGGTCTTGGTGAAGGTGTAACTATAGCGGGCCAAGTGTTCAAACAAATAGTTGGTGTTGTAGCAACCGTAGTGTATTGCGGTGTTCTGACTTTCATCGCACTTAAAATTGCAGACGCTACGCTTGGATTAAGAGTAACGGATGACGAGGAAACTGAAGGCCTTGATATCGTCTTACACGACGAAAGAGGCTACAACATATAACCGCAAAAATGGGGTCAGATTTGATTGAAGCGACTTTATCCCATGTTTCGCGTTTCGGAAAATCAATCGAACCTGACCCCATAGACATTCGTGCATGGATTCCCACTGAAAGCATGCGGGAATGACCAAAAAGAGAAGATCTAGTCTTCTAGGATCTCAACAAAAGCCTCATCACGCAGTCGGCGTAGCCATTGTTCGTATCGTTCCTCGGACTTTTGCGCAACAAGCTCTGCTCGAGCCCGGCCACGAGTGGCCTCGGTACCCATTTGCGCCTCTCGCCGATCCATCACCTGTATAAGATGCCACCCGAACGGACTCTGTACAGGCTCACTGGTGACTCCGGGCTCCAGTTTTTCCATCGCCTCCTCAAACGAAGCGGTGAGTTCACCCCCACTAACCCAACCAAGCTCGCCGCCTTTCGTAGCAGATAGAGGGTCGTCAGAGTGTACGCGCGCCAGTGCGGCAAAATCCTCCCCATTAACAATGCGTTCACGCAGTTGCTCGATACGGTGCTGAGCCTCAGCTTCAGATAGAAACTCATCAGTCCTCTTCAAGATATGCCTGACCTTGGTTTGTGTTATGGTCGTCGCATTTACACCGCGGGCATCATTGATGTGCAGAATATGAAATCCGTTCGCACTCTTTAAGACGTTGGTATTTTGACCGACGTCGATAGTGCTGAGGGCTTTGGTGAACAACTCGGGCAGCTGTTCCGGTTCGCGCCAGCCTAAATTACCTCCTTCTTTTGCATCGGGCGCGTCTGAATACCTTGCCGCGGCCTCGCTAAATTTCATCCCCTGATCAAGACGGGATAGTATTTCTTGAGCTTTACGCTCTGCTTCATCAACTTCACCTGAACTCGCTGTTTCGGGGACACGGATTAATATGTGGGAAACGTCATATGATCTAGCGTCCGCCTTACCCCCACCTTTCGCGATGAAGTCGTCCAGCTCCTCATCGGTCACCACTATTCTGTTTCTAATATGTCGGTTGAAGATTTGACGGATCACCAAATCGGTCTCGACACGCTCACGAAACAACCTGTACGGAATATCTTGCTCTGCCAAAGCGCTTCGAAGCTGGCGTAAAGTCATCTTGTTGGTCTGAGCGACCGACATCATCGCTGCGTTCAAATCTTGATCGCTTACCGTTATACCCATCCGCTGAGCAGCTTGTAGCTGCAGCCGGTCATTGATCATGCGATCAAGCATTTGTCTTCGCAATTCTTCTTTGGGCGGTGAGTCGGCGCCCCTAGCCGCAATTTCTGCGTTTAGTCCTTTCAAGCGGCTGTCAAGTTCGATTTGCGTAATCACATCGTCGTTAACGACAGCAACCACTTTATCCACACTAGCGGCATGAACAATGCTACCCAGAAGAAATGACGTGGTTAAAAGAATCAGCCCATATCTACGGAACATACAAGATCTCGGCCAACTATGTCTTTTCTATCAAAAAACGGACAACTTAGTATCCAGTTACAAACCTGTGCGTATTTTTGCCAAACCCGTGAGTTCAAACTCCAGAATAACAGCGTTCCTAAACGTGGAGTCTGATCGCCGGCGGCGCTGACCGTAAACAGTCGTTCGCCAACAACATCCGTTGTATTCCAAGCCAAGGGACAGTTCCAGATTCTCTTCATCGCGGATGGAATAGCGATCGTCAAAAATAAATGTCCAACGCGGTGCAAAGGGTATCCATGCATGAGCTCTAACCTGTTCTGTAGCATCACGCGAGAAACGATACTCCAGATCGAATCTCGTGCTGGGACTTGTGTACAGCAAATCTGCTTTGCCTTCGCGTACGTTTTTTTCCTGGTGGTCATACTGCAGATAACCATAGACTCCCCACCTTTCTGTGAAATCAGCTCTCAATTCAGCCAAGAAGTCAGATTCAGTTTCGGTCTGTGGATCATTCCCGGGTAGCTGGACTTCACGGTCTTCGAAAAAGAAAATTTGGCCGATGCTGGCTTTCATCCACTCCCGACCACTTTCGGCATCAATATAACGGCTGGTTAATCCTAGAGTTACTTGATTAGTGTCACCGATTCGATCCCGGCCAAAGAATCGTTGCTCTCGAAATATATTACTGAAGTTGTTCAAGTTGATATTACTGGTATCAAACACAGGTAAATCATCTTGATTTGCCTCGGGGATATAAACATAGAAGATTCGTGGCTCAAGGGTATTAATGAAGGGCCGGTTCCCCCACTTGGTTACTCGTTCGAAAAAGAGGCCTGAATCCCAGCTGAATATCGGTACCCCAACAGAAGGAGTCTCGTTTTCTCCTGGGTCAACATTACTCAGGTTATAAGTGATGCCCCTAAACGATAGGCGCGGTTTCGTAAAACCCCAAATCTTTGAGAACCTTTTTTCGATGCTGGGTGTGACGTCCAGACGCCAGCCCTCTAATCGTTCTTCGTGCTGGAAGTTATGCACTTCCGCATCAAGGCCCATTCGAAATCCATACTCTGACTGCGGCCAAATCCCCAACGCGCGTACGCGGGGCAGTCGATTGTATGGCTCGCCCGCGGTCGGGATATCAGGATCAATCGTTTGATACGCTATGACACTGCCGTCGACTTGCCAGATATCTCCGAAATACCTTAGGTTGGCAGCTTGGGGTAGATGCGTTGCGCTCGAAATCTGAATGTCGTTACTAAAGTCGTCGAAGTACTCGTCATCCGATATCCAATTAAGGTCAATATCGCCGTCCCATTTCTCACCAAATTCCTGGTTATGCTCATAAGTGAACGCACCTCGATCCTTGTCATCGAACTTGTTGTCACGGGGTAGGTATTCACCGTAGATCAGCCCGTCTGAAGATCGCGTCAAATAGCGGAACTGACCCCCTAGCTGAACACCTCTTTTGCTGTATAACCTCGGGTATAACGTGGCGTCGTAGTTCGGGGCCAAATTAATATAATAGGGGGTTTGCAGGATATATCCCGATTCTTCTTCATAACCAATGCTTGGAAACAGAAAACCGGTTTTTCGCTCATCACTAATTGGAAAGCTAAGTACCGGCGCGTAAAAAATCGGTACTTTCTTGAAGCGAACTGACACGTTTTTAGCCAGTCCACGTCCGGTTGCTTGATCGATGGTGAGCTCCTGGGCTTTAACGACGACATCGTCGTTTCCCTCTGCACAGGTGCTATAAGTTACATCTTCCAAGCGCGTGACGTCGTGACCTTCGAGGTATATCTTGCCCGCCTGCCCGCGCGCGCGGATGTAAGCTTTCTCAGGGTTAGGATGCTTCCGGTCGCGATGAGCGATACGATAGTCCACGTTTTCCGCCTCGCCGATGTGGGTCTCCACCTCCATCTCTACGCTGTCCGCCTTTATTCTGTCTCCATCTCTGGAATAGACGACCACATTACCTTCAGCTTTTAACTGATCGGTATTGCGAGAGTAGGACAACAAATCACCGAATACCGCTTCCGATCCGCGAATTAACTGTGCGTTTCCACGCATGGTGACGGTGTCATCCTTGACCGACTCGACTTCGTCGCCTTCCATCTCTATAGGTATGGCACCTCCTTCACCAACTGTTTGTGAGGGGGCCGGTCGAGAAATCGCATCGGGAGCGCAAACATCTTGCGCCTGAACAGAAGTCACGAATAAGAAGGAGCTAACGCAAATACCGCCAAAAAGCCATGTTCGTGGTGCTGTGCAGGGGTTTACGCGGATGAATTTATTATCTGGGCGCGAAAATCGCATAAAATCTATGCCCCTTTTTTTGATTTATGATGTAAGTTAATGATTCTGCTCGGCAGAATCGAATCTATCCCGTAATCATGCCTCAGGCAGAGCCAAGACGGATTATAGAGGTTCTCCACTTTTGGATAAAAGACTGAATGCACTGACAAAGTGGATTAATTCCAGATTCAACACCTTCGAACCGATTCTCAGTCCAGCCTCAGTAGACGCGAGTTTTAGACGCTATTTCCGGGTCGAAGTCAATAATCGCTCCTATATCGTGATGGATGCTCCTCCAGAACTGGAGGATATTGAGCCGTTTATCAAGGCTGCCCAACGCTTTCTGGAAATTGGCCTCAATGTACCGGAAATAATCGCTGTGGATCGTAACCAAGGCTTCGTTTTACTGACGGACTTGGGTACGACAACTTACCTGGATTGCTTGGATAAAGATAATGCCGATCGCCTATATGGCGATGCCCTTGACGCTTTAGTCGTTCTGCAAACCGGGACTTTTACTGATCCCAACTACTTTCCAGCCTACGATAGATCATTGTTAATGGGTGAAATGGCGCTTTTCCCCCAATGGTATGTTCAACGGCACATCAATCAATCTCTCGATTCCAAGCAACAGACCGTGGTCGAAGATACTTTCGATCTTCTTTGTGACAGTGCACTTGAACAACCCAAAGTTTGGGTTCATCGAGACTATCATTCTCGAAATCTGATGCCGACAAAGCACAACAACCCGGGCATCCTGGACTTTCAAGATGCGGTAACCGGACCCATCACTTACGACCTGGTCTCTCTATTAAGGGATTGCTATATCAAATGGCCTCAACAGCGGGTATACGAATGGGCACTCGGCTATCAGACCCTCGCAACGCAGTCAGGTTTGCCACTAAATATTAACGAAGAGCAATTTATTAAATGGTTTGACTATATGGGTGTTCAACGCCATATCAAAGTATTGGGCATATTCGCGAGGCTGTACTACCGGGACGGAAAATCGAACTATTTAAATGATTTACCGATGGTCTGGGAGTATTTAGTGACTGTTTGTCAAACCTACCAGGACCTTCATCCCTTCCGAGAACTGTTGATGAATATGCGCCCTAAATCATGCACGCAATGATTTTAGCGGCAGGTCGGGGAGAGCGCATGCGGCCACTCACCGATAAAACGCCAAAGCCTTTGTTGCATGCAGGGAGTCTTCGTTTAATAGAGCACCACATAAACGCACTGGTCACCGCCGGTATTAAAGACCTTGTAATCAACCATGCACACTTGGGTGACCAAATCGTTGCAGAGCTTGGGGACGGATCTGGATACGGGATACGAATCACATACTCTGAGGAGCCCGATGGTGCGCTAGAAACGGGTGGTGGAATATTCAAAGCCCTGCCCCTGCTTAAATCGGATCCTTTCCTAGTAGTGAATGGTGACATCTGGACCGATTATCCGTTCTCGAGGATCTCCAACGATCTGGTCGGACTGGCCCATATCGTATTGGTGAAGAATCCTAGCCACAATCCCAAAGGTGACTTTCTGCTTTGCGACAATCGGGTATCCAAACTGGAAAAAGGCTTGCCCGGCCAAGCACTTACCTTCAGCGGCATCGGGGTATACCGGCATGCGCTTTTTCGTGGCTCGCACCCGGGACGCTTCCCTCTCTTACCCGTGCTATTGGAAGCCATGATGAAAAAAAAGGTCACCGGTGAATATTATGACGGAGGTTGGATGGATGTCGGGACAATCGATCGACTGACGGAGTTGAATGAAAAGTTGAAAGCAAAAAGTTTAAAGTTGAAAGGTTGATCGCGGCGAGGTCATCATTCCTGTTTTAAGCTAACAAGTTCTCGCCAAGACGCCAAGCTCGCAAAGACTTTGAGAGAAAGGCCATATCAGTGGCCGCGGCAACCGAGTCAGTCGTCAATCCCGCATGCCTTTAGCGAGAATCTAGTACCATAATAACGAATCCATCTTTCAATACATGCTTTAGGTTTTGTATCCCCCTACTGAAATATTGGCGTCTCTTCCTTGGCGGGCTTTGCGCCTTTGCGAGAATATAATGCGGCTCTAAGTGACGATCGGCTATAAGAGCCCTGCCCCGAGTCGATTAATCGCGGCGAGGGCAGCGCTCCCACACATCCTCGTTATTGCAGCTCTGAGCTAGTGGGTAAGGAGTTCTATAAATCGATTGACTAAGACGTCTTCTACTTGTTCTATGGTTTTGTTTACGCCTAGGTCCTTTAGCTGCGTAACTACGAGGTCCTTATATCCACATGGATCGATAAGGGAAAACGGAGACAGGTCCATATCAACATTAAAACTCAGACCGTGATAAGTCGCACCACGACGTACGCGTAAACCCAACGCAGCTATTTTTTCTTTGTTCACATACACCCCCGGAGCACCACCTATGCGATCGGCGTTTATGTCGTGATCAGCGAGGTAATCAATAACACACTGCTCCAACAAATCGACCACACGTTTAATACCAATCTTTCGGCGCTTTAGATCTATTAAGGGGTAAATAATAAGCTGACCAGGACCATGGTAAGTCATCTGCCCACCTCGATCAGTATGTATAACTTCGATGTGAGTAGGTCGAACCGGTAACGCCGAACAACTGAGGCCCTGGGTAAAGACCGGGAGGTGCTGTACTAGCCAAATCTCATCCTTTGTATCAGCACTTCTTCGCTGAGTAAAATCCTGCATCTGGCGCCAAGTGCGGGAATATTCTTCTGTTCCCAGTTTGCGAACAAAGATCTCAGACATGTGGTGGTAATGAGTCGCGCTATAGCGTCATCAGCACTTCAGGGCATGCGGCTAGATCTTCATATATGGCGCGAATTTGTTCTTTGTTCTGTGCCCGTATACTACAGGTGATCGCCACATACTTGCTGTGGCGACTGGGACGGGTCTGACTGTGTAACAGATCGTCTTGTCCGATATGCTTTGAAACAATGCTTTGAACCAACGCATTGAACCGGTTACTAAGCCTCCCCATGGCCTTGATCTCAAAACGACAGGGATATTCCAAGGCATCGAATGGATCATAGTCTGCCTTGTGCTGACCATTGCCCTTTGCTCGCTTATTCATTGTGAGTTACGGAGCTAACTTTCGTCTTATGCTGAGTTGAAATCAAACAGGCCAGTAACAACACTACCACCATTTGTCTGGTCATATCGCGACGAGGGCACCGCTCCTAATGGGCGTCTTCGCAGCTTCGCTTTATGAACAAACACTATTCAAACCAAAGCAGTACGTAGTCGATAGCTTGTTCCCACCAACTGCCCTCACCCACGGCTGCAATCGCACCCAACGGGTATTGCGTCAATTGTTCGTCACCCAGCATGACATCCAGGGTAGCCAATTCCTGACCGACGGTTATAGGCGCAATAAGGGATGTTGGGGCGTTGATCTTGGTCTTAATTTGCGACTCCTTAGCACGCGGCGCAATGAAATACAGGTTATCCGTAACGCCCACGCCTACTTGCTTCTGATCGCCCATGTAGACCTTGATTTGTTTTAGCGCGTTCCCAGCTTCCGCGAGCTTCACTGCTTTATAGCTTGAGAATCCGTAGGTCAGCAGGGTCTGCACCTCCTTCGTCCTTCGCGACCCGCTTTTTGTTCCTGTCACGGTTGCGATCAGCCGCATACTGTCGCGAAGCGCAGACCCGACTAAGCAGTACCCGGCACTCTTGGTATACCCGGTTTTGACGCCGTCGACAGATGGATCACGATACAACAATTTATTTCGGTTGGGTTGCGTAATTTCGTTGTAGGTAAATTCTCTCTCTGCATACCATTTATAGTACTCGGGGAACTCCCTGATCGTCGCTGCGGTGATGACTGATAGATCTCTAGCCGAGCTGTAGTTATTCGGATCCGGCAACCCAGCCGCATTAGTGAAATTAGAATTGGTTAACCCTAGTTTCTTTCCATATTCGTTCATTCTTGTGGCAAAAGCATCTTCTGAGCCCGCTACATGTTCAGCCAACGCTACTGCGGCGTCGTTTCCCGATTGAACGATTACACCTCTCAGCAAGTCCGCTACCGAAACCTTAGTGTCTACTTCAATAAACATGCGAGAGCCACCGGTCCTCCACGCTTTCTTGCTGACATGCACCATGTCTTCAAATTTGATGTTGCCGTTCTCGATTTCTTTAAAGACCACATAGGTTGTCATTATCTTGGCGAGACTTGCAGGCTCTATTTGTGTGTCGGCATCCTTAGATGCGAGAGTCCACCCAGTCTGAAAATCCATTAGGATCCATGTTTTTGCCGTGAGTTCCGGAGGTGGGAGGTCGGTCTTAAGAATAGCCGGTACTTCAGAAGCCCAAACAAATTTAGACAGAGAGAAGCACAAGATTAATAGTAAACAATAAGCTTTTACCTTCACATTGACTCCTGTTTACTCGATAACAAGTTTCGTTTCGTAGCCATACTTTCTTGCGTTGGCGCTCACTTGATCCACATCGCTCACTAGATAGTAAGGTCCAGCCCGGACACGATAAATATCTCGCCCATCGTGTAGTCCGTGTTCCATAGTCGGATCGAATCCGAGGCTATACAAGCTGCGTTGCAGACCCTCAGCGTTCGACTTGACCGAGAACGCACCGAATTGAATAAAAAGTTTAACACCGGATACCGTACGCGAGCTAACCGGTACTTGATGGGTAGTAATTTGTCGCGAGGGTACTGAAGGATTTATAGCAGTAACTTCTACCAAGCCGGTTCCGGTGGCAACGATCCCCAATTTATAAGCTGCCGCGTAAGACAGATCGATCACTCTATTGTGTAGAAAAGGGCCCCGGTCGTTGACTTTAACCGTCACTGCTCGACCGTTTCTAAGATTACGCACCTTGACATAGCTGGGTAGCGGTAGAACTCTGTGAGCGGCAGTCATTGCAAACATATCGTACGGCTCACCACTAGACGTTCGCTTGCCGTGAAACTTTTTTCCGTACCAAGATGCCACTCCGCGTTCACGATATCCGTTGGCACTTTTCAGGGGATAGTACTTCTTTCCCAGTGCTTTATAGGGGTTATTACCCGTTTCGCTCAATGGCTCTTTTTTTGGTACGGCGTCAGGAATTTTAGCAATTTTGGACTGTTTCACCCGACGCGGTGGTCCATCGTCTTTATAGTAACCGCCTTTGCCGATGCCACATGCCGTGATGATCAGAACAACGGAGCACGTCAGGGCACGGGCCCAAAGACTAATATATGGGGACTTATTCAGACTCATCTTCTTTGGTTCTACTGCAGACGACGACTAATGTGCTGGCTGAGTTCATATACAACCATCGCATACAAAAGACTTTTGTTGTAAGTGGTGATTACATAAAAGTTTGCGAACGCCGCTCGATATAAATAGCTTTGATCTTCTTGCTCAAACTTAACTACATTTGCCTTAGTATCTAAAGCATGCCTCCCATCGACACGCAGGCCGGCTTCTACCATAGTCGCGATCGTAGCGCTCGGATTCAATGTTTCCGTGACGAATCGATCTAATCCCTCACTGTATTGCACATTGTCGATTATGGGTCCGTCTGTAATCCATTTGTGTATACGCAAGTAATTCGCCACACTACCGATTGCGTCCTCGACGTCATGCACAAGATCACGTTTACCATCACCATTGAAGTCTATGGCATAAGCGCGATAGCTACTCGGCATAAACTGGGGGACTCCAATTGCACCGGCATACGATCCTTTTACTGAGAACGGCTCGAGGTCTTCCTCACGCACAAGTAAAAGGAACTTTTTCAGTTCGGAAGTAAAATACTTGCTGCGCTTTGGGTATAGAAGGGACAACGTGGTCAATGACTCTAATACATTGTAACTGCCCTTATTCACACCATAACCGGTTTCCACACCAATTATGGCCACAATTACTCCAGCTGGAACACCATACTCCTTCTCCGCACGATGCAAAGCCTCCCGATTTTCCTGCCAGAACAGTACACCTCCTTTAATACGTGACTCTGTAACGAATATTTTTTGATACCGATACCATGGCAAGCGTTCCGCAGGTCGGGTAATCGCCTCCACAACCTTTGGTTGTAGCTCGACCTGTGCAAACAAGCCTCTGAGGTAGTGGGGGTCGTAGTGATGGTCTTTCACCATCTCGTCGATAATGACTTGAACCTCTGTGTATTCGTCAACATCCAGAGCCGATGTAACCGAGTGCAATAGTCCCATCGCTACAAACAGGAATAGTCTGACCATCTACTGCGGCATCAGTTTTCTATGAGTGTGTATGCTCATCAGCATGCCAAATCCAGCCATCAGCGTGACCATGGAAGTACCACCGTAGCTCACTAAGGGAAGAGGTACGCCAACCACCGGCAGTATTCCCGATACCATCCCGATGTTGACAAAAACATAAAAGAAAAAGGTCAGCGACAGTGCGCCGCCAATTAAGCGAGAAAATGTATCCTGGGCATAGAACGATATATAAAGTCCGCGGCCTACAATAAAAACATATAGGCCGATCAGTAGTGCCGCTCCGACAAAACCGAATTCCTCAGAAAAAACAGCAAAAATGAAGTCTGTACTGCGTTCCGGAATGAACTCTAGGTGGGATTGGCTGCCATTCAACCACCCTTTGCCATTAACGCCACCGGAGCCAACCGCGATTATTGATTGAATTGAATGGTACCCCGCACCGAGTGGATCAGACCAAGGATCAAATAATGTCAGCACGCGGCGCCGTTGATAGTCGTGCAGCATCGTCCATAGCATTGGGGCAGCTGCGCCGATTGCAACAGTCAGAACCGCAATCCATCGCCAGCCTATGCCAGCTAAAAATATTGCTAACACACCGGCGGCTGCGATCAAGAGAGCAGTCCCCAAGTCCGGTTGTAATATTACGAGTACGGTAGGCCCAGCGACAATCAATATCACTACAAAAAGGTCTTGCCAGCGAAGTGGTAGCGGGTTTCGTGTCAATACCCAGGCCACCATCATCGGCACACCCAGCTTCATTATTTCTGCCGGCTGGAAACGAAACAAACCAAGGTTTAACCACCTTTGCGCACCTTTGCCGACAATCCCGACAAGTAAAACCATGCTGAGAAGGATCAAACCGATTGAGAAAATATAAGGCGACCACCGCAAGAGCGTTTGGGGTGACAACTGAGCGACGGCAAACAAGATTATGAAACCAACGAAAATACGGATACCTTGTTTTAGTAGAAGGTCAGGGTCTTCACCACCAGAGCTGTAAAGAACGACGAGACTGAGCCCGGACAGAAGGATCAAAGACGATAACAGAGGCGGATCGAGGTGCTGTATAGAATTACGCAGCATCTTTCTTTGTATCTTCTACTTCTTCCTCTGGTGGCGGTGGTCCAATGAGATAATAATCCATCACTTTCCGTGCAATAGGTGCAGCAGTTCGGCTTCCGCCTCCTCCGTTTTCAGCTATCACCGCCACTGCGATTTTTGGATCGTCGACGGGGGCATAGGCAACAAACAAGGCATGATCACGAAACCGTTTCGCTATATTTTTCTCGTTATAAGTTGCACCTTGTTTGATGCCAATGACTTGTGCGGTCCCCGTTTTGCCTGCTATCTGATACTCCGCCCCTAGACCGGACCGCCGCGCAGTTCCTCTTTTACCATGCATAACGTCAACCATGGCTTTATCGATCAGCTTATAAAATCCCTGATTGCGTATCGAAACCTGCTCTAAGTTTTGCTTTCCAAGAAATTGCTTAGTATCGCTGCCGCTATCACTAACCGCTTGTACAATTTGTGGCTTGTTTCGTTCACCTCTGTTTGCGATAGTCGCTGTAACCATGGCTAACTGTAACGGTGTAACTAGCGTGTAGCCTTGACCAATTCCGGCGATCACTGTTTCTCCGGGCCACCAAGGTTCTCCTCGGGCCTCACGCTTCCAGCCTTCCGAGGGTACCAGTCCACTTGGCTCACCGACCAAATCTATTCCTGTCTGTTTACCCAACCCAAAACGAGTTAGAAACTCATGAAGTCGGCTTATGCCCAGACCATTCGCCAAGGTGTAAAAATAAACATCACATGATTGCACGATGGCGTCATGCATGTTCATCCAACCGTGACCTTCTTTTTTCCAACATCGATACCGGTGGCGAGATCCCGGCAGCGAAAACCACCCTCGACCAAATACTTTATGACCGGGGCTGCGTTGATGCTCTAATCCAGCAAGCGCCATAATTGGCTTTACGGTTGATCCGGGTGCGTAACGCCCATGCAAAGCACGATTTAAGAGCGGCCTACCCACATCTTCGCGAAGCAGCTTGTACGATTCAGTATCGATTCCATTTACGAAGGGATTTGGGTTATACGCTGGATTACTGACGAACGCCAGTACCGCCCCAGTCTTAGGCTCAACCGCGATAACAGATCCTTGAAACTCACCCAGGTACTCTCGTGCCGCCTGTTGCAAATTAAGATCGACATTTAGATGCAGGTCTTTGCCTGCAACGGGACTCACCCGGTTGAGCGTGCGTACGACCCGGCCATGCGCGTTGGTCTCGACTTGCTCGTAGCCGGCCTGACCCATCAGCGTTCTTTCATAGTACGCTTCGATGCCAAGTTTACCGATGTAGTCCATACCCCGGTAAGCGTTTTTGTCAATCTGGCTGAGGTCATCTTCACTAATGCGGCCTACGTAGCCCACCACGTGCACCATTTCCTCGCCATGCGGATAGTGACGCTGCAGACGTGCGTTAATTTGGAAACCGTTAAACAGATGCTGGTTAACCGCGAATCTCGCTACTTCTTCGTCGGTCAGGCCTGATTTAAGCGTTCTTATCTCAAAACCAGGTCGCGCCTTGAGTGCCTCTTGGAATCGAATCATGTCGACATCAGTCAACTCGATCAAACGCGCGACGCGATCAACAGCTTCTTCCATGTCAGTCACATTGTCTGGAATGACTTCCAGTGTATAAGTCGGGAGGTTCTCAGCCACCACGATACCGTTGCGGTCATAGATGTGACCCCGCGCCGGAGGGATCGCCACGAAGCTAAGCCTATTTTCCCGAGATAAGGTGGCATAGTGAGAATGTTGTTCCACCTGCAGGTAATACAAACGTACCAGCAAAGACGACAACAGAAGCACCACAATTATTGAAGCGACGACCAGGCGAGATTGAATTAGAGTGGTTTCGCGGAGGTAGTCTTTAATACGTATCTTTGCCATTAGTGCACTTTTGCTACACGACTCGCATCACGCAATATGACAGACAGCCAAGGCCAGATGATCATTCCAATTATGCACGGTACCCAATAAGGATAGTCGAGATGGATGGGCACGATGAATCCTTTTATCCAGCCAACCAAAGCGCGATAGAGGACTAGAATTAACAGAATTGATATGGCTTGTTGCCACCAGGGGAACATGCCCAAACGAAAGTGAAAACGGTTAGTAATATACCCCACCATGGCCATACCCAAAGCGTTTAAACCCAACAAGTTAGCCTGCGACACGTCAACCAATAGCCCAACGAACCAAGCTACTACAGGCCCCACCCGCTCGGGAATTTCCAGGCACCAATATATCAACACGAGCACTACCCAATCCGGCCGGTACATAATCGCCCACTCCGGTAGGGGCACGAGAGCCAGCAGGAAAGCTACCATGAAACTTGTAACAATAATTATCGACCGCCTCATCTGTGCTGTGCTTCCAAGTCCCGTGAGTCTTCAAATTCCTGTGCCAGGATTTTTGGTTTTTGCTCACCCCGCCACACTAAAAGTACCTGACTCGCCCTATCGATTTGGGCTATGGGAATTGCGTCAATTGACAAGAAGGCCTCCCCCGGGTCGTTCTTGACTGCAACTACCCTGGCTGCGGGATACCCCTCAGGGAATCGACCCCCCAGCCCAGAGCTCAGCAATACATCACCGACACGAATGTTTGCATTCGGGCTCAAGTAAGAAATTCGCAACCTGTCGGAGTTACCCGTTCCGAAGGCAATTGCACGCAGGCCGTTGCGCTGAACTTGTACTGGCAGTGCATGACTCGGATCCGTAATCAGAGTAACTGCACTGGTAAAAGGCATAACTTGTGTGATCTGACCCATTACCCCGCTGGGGTCGAAAACGGGCTGCCCAATATGGGCGCCATCATTTAATCCTTTGTCGACAAGTATTTTGTGGGTATAAGGGTCCAAACTCACTTCAATCAGCTCCGCCATCAACACCCGGTCCGGTACTTTCTTTGCCGCGTGCAGTAGATGCCGTAGATTTTCGTTTTCTCTCTCAAGTGCCTGCATCTTCTGCAGTTTCGCCTTCAGTTTTACGTGTTCTGATTTAAGCACCTCATGTTGATCACGTAGCCCTTCGCTTGAGATAAACCAAATGCTGATTCGTTCCGCGACCTCTTGTGGTACGGTGGCAACAACTTGCAAAGGGGTAACAAAGACGGCCAAGGTAGAACGGATGTAGTGCGCGTATTGCGAACGAAAATCAACGATCATCAAGGCAACTGACAGACACACCAGCAGCGCAAAACGGAGTAAATCAGTAGACGACGTTCCTCTAGCCATCCCTGCAAAGTCCGCGTCGCATGTACAGCATTGAGGCTAATATAGACTGTTATTCGTGGGCGAACACATCTCCTAAAGTATCCATTTCTTCGAGTGCCCTACCACACCCACGGGCAACACAAGTTAAGGGATCGTCTGCCAACACCACGGGTAAACCAGTATCTTCCATTAGTCTTCGATCCATATCACGCATCAGGGCACCGCCACCAGCTACGACGATTCCTTTGTCACCGATATCCGCACTCAGTTCCGGAGGGGTTCTTTCTAATGCCTGCTTAATAGACTGTACAACAGCATCCAAGGCGTCGCTGATTGCTTCATAGATTTCTGTACTGTTTAGCTTGACTGCTCGTGACATGCCTTCAGCAATATCTCTACCCTTTATTTCAATTTCCCTATTTTCAGACTTTACCCAAGCCGAGGCGATCGCTTTCTTGACACGTTCAGCAGTGGCTTCTCCTATAAGCACTCCGTGATGACGACGTACGAAATTTATGATGGCTTCATCAAAAGTATCACCAGCTGTCCGTAACGAAGTGCTATAGACCATCCCACCTAATGAAAGAATACCTACTTCCGTAGTGCCACCACCGATATCCAATACCATGGAACCGGTTGGTTCAGCTACAGGTAGATTAGCCCCAATGGCAACTGCCATTGGCTCTTCTATCAAATAAACTTCTCTTGCCCCCGCGCTGACGGCAGATTCTCGAATAGCCCGGCGCTCCACTTGAGTCGAACCGCAGGGCACGCAAATGATAATTCTTGGGCTGGGTCTTAAAAACCGATTCTCTTGTACTTTGCGAATAAAGTACTTGAGCATGACTTCGGTGACGGTGAAGTCTGCGATCACACCATCTTTCATTGGACGAATGGCTTTTATATTGCCGGGCGTCCGGCCCAACATCTTTTTTGCGTCGTGTCCAACAGCCAACACCGTCTTATTACCACCGCCGTCACCAGTGTGAATCGCAACAACCGACGGTTCATTTAATATAATGCCCTTGTCTCGGACATAAATAAGGGTATTCGCTGTACCAAGATCGATGGCCAGATCGTTCGAAAACAATCCTAGGATTCTTTTAAACATTGGGATTGATCAGCTTAAAGGGGTTAATCAAAAGCCGCGTACTCTAGCAATGGGGGCTAACGTGTTCAACCTAAGTAGTGAATATGGTAGGTTGCTTAAAATACTGTAAATTGACCTCTAGAATTATGGCACTGGATCCGCAAACTGTATACCGTATCTCAAGATTAGCACGAATTCACGTAGATGCATCAGAAGTGGAGCGTTATGCGACTGAGCTGTCTTCCATCTTGGAATTCGTTGATCAAATGAACAAAGTGGATACGGATCACGTGGCGCCCCTTTCCCACCCACAGGATCGGGTATTGCGTCTGCGTGAGGACAAAGTTACTGAAACCAACCAACGTGAAGACCTGCAAGCAGCCGCACCCGCGGTCGAGAGCGGGCTCTACTTAGTGCCCAAAGTCATCGAGTAATTTACATACGCTACTAATCTGAACACGCATAGGCGTAGGCTTCGTGCACACAAAGACTATCAAACGGCTTTGCGCTGATTTGAACGCAGGTGAATACTCAAGCGTTGAGTTAGCGCAGTATTATCTTGATCGAATTCAGCGGTACCAAAGCATAAACGCCTTTGTCACTGTAGACCCTGAATTCACCTTAAGCCAGGCCCGAGAAGCGGACAAGGCCATTCGGAAAGATAAGCACAAACCCTTAACGGGCATCCCTATTGCGCATAAGGATATCTTCTGTACCAAAGGCATGTTGACGACGTGCAGCTCAAAGATACTCAGCAATTTCGTACCACCTTACGACGCAACTGCAATTAAGAAGTGCAAAGACAGCGGCATGGTGTGCCTTGGTAAAACAAACATGGATGAATTCGCCATGGGCTCATCCAATGAAACCTCATACTATGGACCTGTTAAGAATCCATGGAACGAGACTATGGTTCCAGGTGGAAGTTCGGGTGGATCTGCGGCAGCCGTGGTGGCTCGGTTGGCACCAGCTGGAACGGGTACAGACACAGGTGGATCGATCAGGCAGCCGGCAGCGCTGTGTGGTATCACCGGCCTGAAGCCAACTTACGGTCGTGTCTCTCGTTACGGGATGATCGCTTTTGCTTCGTCACTGGACCAAGCCGGCACACTAACCCAAACGGCGGAAGACGCTGCTTTATTGTTAAATGTATTGGCTGGCTTTGATCCTCGGGATTCCACTTCAGTAGAGGAGAGCGTGCCCGATTACACTGAAAATCTTGGCAAAGACCTCGCAGGATTGCGCATCGGACTACCAAAGCAATACTTTGACGAAGGATTGGACCCTGCTGTCGAACAGGCTATCCAAGAGTCTCTCAAGGTATTCGAAAGGCTAGGTGCTGCATTGATCGAAATCGATCTTCCCAATAGCGAGCTTTGTGTTCCCTGCTACTACGTGATTGCCCCGTCCGAAGCGTCTTCCAATCTGTCGCGCTTCGACGGTGTGCGCTACGGCTACCGCGCTGAGGATTACGAGGATCTGGATGATATGTTTATGAGGACGCGGTCGGAAGGATTCGGGCCGGAGGTCAAGCGCCGCATTATGATCGGCACATATGCTTTATCCGCTGGGTATTACGACGCTTATTATCTGAAAGCCCAAAAACTGCGCAGGCTCATTACGCAGGATTTCGAACAAGCGTTTGAACGGTGTGACGTTATCATGGGTCCAACGACACCTACGCCGGCTTTTGAGCTAGGAGCAAAAACGGAAGATTTAATCGCGATGTACTTGAACGACATCTATACCATATCTGCAAATCTTTCTGGTCTACCCGGAATCTCTATACCATCTGGTTTTGTAAATCGATTGCCTGTCGGTTTACAAATCATCGGTTCGTATTTCGCCGAGGCTCTAATTCTTAATGTGGCCCATCGTTTTCAAATGGAAACTGACTGGCACCAAAAAGTTCCCGAAGGATTCGCAGTATGACTTGGGAAACTGTCATTGGGCTTGAGGTGCACGTGCAGCTCAGCACCAAAAGTAAAATCTTTTCTAGTGCATCTACTCGTTACGGTGCAGATCCCAACACGCAGGCCTGTGAAGTGGATATCGCCCTCCCGGGTGTACTACCCGTAATGAATTTAGAGGCCGCACATCTGGCAGTAAAGTTCGGCCTTGCGGTCGGTGCGGAAATCAATCGAAGGTCCGTTTTCGCCCGTAAGAATTATTTTTACCCGGACCTACCAAAAGGTTATCAAATCAGTCAGTACGAGATCCCCATTGTATCGGGCGGTCAGATCGTGATCGAAAAAAATGGAAGTCAAAAGACAATCGGTATAACGCGGGCCCACCTCGAAGAGGACGCGGGAAAGTCACTGCATGAAGATTTTCATGGCATGTCCGGTATCGACTTGAATCGCGCAGGTACACCACTTCTTGAAATTGTCTCGGAACCAGATATGAGATCACCTGCCGAGGCCATTGCCTACCTTCGCAAACTCCACATGCTAGTGCGCTACCTTGACGTTTCAGATGCCAACATGCAGGAAGGCTCATTTCGCTGTGATGCAAACGTCTCGGTGCGACCGCAAGGACAAAAGGAATTTGGTACGCGGACCGAATTGAAAAACATTAATTCGTTTCGGTTTGTAGAAAAGGCTCTTCAATTCGAGATAGAACGCCAGATCGATGTTATAGAGGATGGCGGTGAAGTGATCCAAGAGACGAGACTGTATGACCCAGATCGGGGCGAGACGCGCCCCATGCGCACTAAAGAAGACGCCCATGATTATCGATATTTTCCGGATCCCGACCTGCCACCGCTTCAACTGAGTGAGCAATTCATAGAAGAGGTTAGAAATGAATTACCAGAACTACCAGATGCAAAAAAACTTCGGTTTATTGACCAGTATCACTTGAATCCAGACGACGCCGAGCAGTTGATTATTTCAAAAGACACGGCCGACTATTTCGAATCTGCTGTGTCTTCTGATGTCGGCAGTGCAAAAACTGTCGCGAACTGGATAAACACGGAGCTTGCAAGCTACCTGAACGAAGAGAACAAAACGATTAAGGAATCACCAGTAAGCGCGGACATGTTGCGCCAGCTAATTAGAAGGATTCAAGACAACACCATTTCAGGCAAAATCGCCAAGGAAGTATTTAAAGCAATGTGGGCTGGACAAGGCAGCGTCGACGATATTATTGAACAAAAAGGCTTGAAGCAAATCACTGATAACGCAGCAATAGAAAAGATCATAGAAGAAGTGCTTGCCAAATCGTCTGCTCAAATCGAGCAGTATAAGAGCGGGCAAGAAAAGGTATTCGGCTATTTTGTAGGTCAAGTGATGAAGGCAACTCAAGGCAAAGCCAACCCACAACAGGTCAACACGATATTGCGAGAAAAACTAAAATCATCCTCCGGACGATAACTTGGACTGGGGCAGACTTATATAAATAAGTGTATTCACCTGCGCGTCCTAATAAATGCACCCCAAAATCTAGCGACCGGATTTTTGTCATCCCTTTTAACTTTACGCATTAGACTTTAAACTGGCGTCACGCGCCTGTAGCTCAGCTGGATAGAGTACCTGGCTTCGAACCAGGTGGTCGGGAGTTCGAGTCTCTCCAGGCGCGCCAATTATTTCAATAGCTTAGCTATCGAGTCATGGTTACGGTCATTTTCAACGTGACCAAATCGTGACTCAATATCTTCCAACTTACTCACCGCCACCCTGACGTTTTCCGAGGCGAGGTGTGCATAGCGCTCCGTAACTGTAATCGAGCTGTGTCCCAGTAAGTCCCGAACCTCCGATAAAGGTACTCCCGATGATACTTTTTGACCTGGGCGAACTTAACCCCAGAACAAAAAGTTACTTTGGAGCAGTGAGTTGGACGCAGACCTGTTAGGGCTTTCTATTAAGAAGATCTTACATCGCTAGTGGCAGGTTTTGGCCGTTCTGAGACGAACGATTCAAGAATAGCTAAGTAGAAACACGCTGTTAGCAATCAGGCGGCTTTTAGGGTGGGAGCAGACATTACCCTCAATCTTGCTGCTCTGCAGCCTATACTCACTATCGACCCTAAACTGCCAATCACACTCTTGCATACGGATCTGCAAGCCTTTACACCGTGTGGATAGTAAATATCCAAACCCCTCTTGCAAAAATTGTTGAATCGTGTGTCTATAATCACGCCATCCAGCTGCGACATTGTGGGTGCTTATGCGAAGTATCTGGAACGAAGAAGTGGAGACTCTGTCGGCAGACGCTCTGGCTCGGCTTGAGGCAGAACGGCTGCAGCAGCAGCTTGCCTACAACTATGAGACCAGCCCGTTCTTTCGTTCGAAGTTTGAGGAAGGGCGCGTCAGGCCGAAGGACATCAGGCACCGTGAGGACCTGCTGCGTCTTCCATTTATGGAGAAGTCCGAAATCAATGAATCGCAGAACGACGGTAGCCTGATTGGTATCAACCAATGTGCGCCGATTGAAAAAATAATCCGCATACAGGCAACGGGTGGCACAACCGGGCGGCCCATGCGTATCGGCATGACACGCCGGGATGTGGTGGATTTCTGCGAAATGGGCGCCCGTGCGCTGTGGGCGATGGGATGCCGCCCATCGGACATAGTGTTCGAGTGTATGAACTACAATCTCTATGTCGGCGGCCTGTCTGACCATCTGACGTTCGAGGCACTGGGCGCGACGACAATTCCGTTCGGCATCGGAAACTCTCGGAATCTACTGGAAATGATGACTCAGATCGATAGCGACGTCGCGATCTGGTCGACACCATCTTATGCTGTCCGGCTGGCGGAACTGGCCGCGGAGATGAACATCGATCCGCGCGCGGTGCGTCTGAAGAAGGGCTTCTTTTCCGGCGAAGCGGGAATGCAAGTGGCCGGATATCGGGACCGAATTGAAGAAATCTGGGGCCTTGTCGCTGGCGATCTCTATGGAACGGGCGAACTGGGTATGCATTCCGGCGAGTGCGAACATCGGCGAGGTCTGCACTATGGTGCCAGCGGTTACATCCTGACGGAGTTGATCAACCCTGAGACGGCCCAGCCCATTCTTTTCGAGAACGGAGCGATCGGTGAGTTCGTCTACACCTCAATCCAGCGGGAAGCATCCCCATTGATGCGCATGCGCTCTCACGACCTAATGCAGGTCTTCACCGAACCATGTGCATGCGGGCGGACTTCATTTCGATTCCGGGTGATCGGCCGTTCCGACGATATGTTCATCGTCAAAGGTGTCAATGTCTTTCCTCTCGGAGTTCAGGAAACACTTGCGAGGCACCGTCCAGAATTGACAGGAGAGTATCAGATCATTCTCAACCGCTCCCCGCCAATCGACTACCCGCCGCGCATACTCGTCGAGGTGGCTCGTGACGTTCCGGCAGACAAGCATGCGGAACTGGTTGCGGCCGTGAGCGAAGCCATCCAGCGGGACCACAATTTCAAACCCGACATAAAACTGGTCGAGCAGGGCACAATCGCCACAGAGAAAAAGACACACCGACTTGTTCGTGCCTATCAGGAGGAAACATCGTGATGTCTAAGCACGTACGGTTTGAGCGCGATGGCGCCATTGCCAAATTAACCCTTACGCGGGAAGAAAAGCTCAATGCTTTGAGCGATGACATGCTTGACACGATGCGCGAGCACCTAGAGGGACTTGCTGAGACGCCAGAGGTGCGTGCGCTGATCGTTTCAGCTGAGGGTCGTGCGTTCAGCGCGGGTGGCGACATTACATCGATGGAACGCATGGATGCGGCAGCGTTCAACGCAACGATTCACCGTTACATGCGTCTCAGCCGGACATTCCGGGACCTGGACATCATCGCCATTGCGGCCATTCATGGCTACGCCCTTGCCGGTGGATTTGAACTCGCCCTGATGTGCGACATTCGGATCGCAGCGTCCTCTGCCCAGTTCGGATTGCCGGATGCCGCACTCGGCCTTAGCCCGACGAGTGGCATGACCTGGATGCTGCCGCGCGTGATCGGGCTTGGCCGCGCAATGCATCTGACTCTCACAGGTGACCGCTTCGATGCTGCAGAGGCGATGCGCATCGGATTTGTGACCACTGTGGTCGACGATGAGGATCTGTACGATCACGTCAGCGAACTGGCGCAGAGGATCGCCGGCTATCCAGGCCCGGTCGTAGCACGGACCAAAGCGCTGTTCCTCGATGCGCTCGAGTGTGATTTTTCTACCGCCATGAGAGAAGAGGAGATGGCGGAGCGAGATTGCTTTCGCTCTGGAGAGACGCAGCGGGCATTCCGCACATTCCTGGATCGAAAGAAGTAGTGATTGGCCGCGAACTGGTCTACAGCCGACCACAAGAATGTCTGAAATTGGCCGTAAGCGGAATCCTATAGTGCAGAGCGAACTTTCATTTATAAGTGTGGATTGAGCGGCTGCTTATCACCTGGGAGCAGACGTGGCTCCTCTTATTGCTGCAATGCAGTAGCTACTTCCGCTACCGACCCAATGCAAACACTTTATTCCTTTTTAGTTGTTTTATTCATCGCTCGAACCTGTGAGT
>JASJAT010000127.1 GCA_030066885.1 Arenicellales bacterium
AAAACTTCGCGGGCGACATCATCAATGATCTTTTTCAGCACGCTCAACTCGTTAACGTGGCTGGAAAGCGGGATCATGAGTTCAGGTCTGACGTCGATGCCATTTTTCTTAACTGTCACGGCGGCCTGTAAGATAGCCCGGGCCTGCATGGTTGTGATCTCCGGCATGATGATGCCTAAGCGATCGCCCCGCAAGCCGAGCATAGGGTTAGTCTCAGAAAGGAACTCGACTCTTTCCAGGATATCTTCTTTCTCCCGCACTTGGGCTAGCACATCATCTATCTCGCTTAAGGTATGGAGGTGCTGCAGCCGGACCTTAAGGTCCGCCAGCTCCCGCACCAGATCACGCTGGGAGGGAAGAAATTCATGCAGCGGCGGATCCAACAGACGGATAATGACCGGGTGTCCGTCCATGGCGCGGAACAGGCCCTCGAAATCCGCGCGTTGCATTGGCAGCAACTCATCGAGCGCCGCCTGACGGTGCGCTCGGCTCAGCGCAGTGATCATCCGCCGCACGATGGGCAGGCGTTCTTCTTCGAAGAACATGTGTTCCGTGCGACACAAGCCAATACCCTTCGCACCGTAACGCCGCCCACGCTCCGCGTCTTCAGGATAATCGGCGTTGGTCCATACGCCAAGGCGGCTGATTTCGTCAGCCCAATTGAGCAGCGTGTTCAATTCAACCTCGTTCTCGAAATCGGGAACCTGAGTTGCCAACTGTCCGCGGAACACTTCCCCTGTGCCGCCATCGATGCTCAACCAGTCGCCTTCATGGACCTCTATGGTCTTGTCTCCGGTGGCAGCAGTGAATAGCCGTTGGCCGGGATCTATGTTCAGATTCTCGGCCCCGCACACCGCGGGTGTTCCGAACTGGCGGGCGACTACGGCGGCGTGACTAGTGGCACCGCCTCGGCTGGTCAGTATGCCATTGGCGGCAATCATGCCGTGCACGTCTTCCGGCCGGGTCTCGGGCCGGACCATGATCACCTCCCGGCCCTCCGTGCCCCACTTCTCGGCCGTGTCGGCATCGAAGGCGGCGACACCGACGGCAGCGCCGGGACTGGCGTTGACGGCGTTCTGCACCAGGCGTTTACCAGCTGTCACGGCCTCCGCCTTGGCATCACCGCTGAATTGCGGATGAAGGAGCATATCCACTTGCTCGGGGGTTACCCTCATCAGCGCCTGCTCCCGGGTGAGCATTCCCTCATTGGCCAAGTCCACCGCGATCTTGATCGCTGCTCTGGCCGTGCGCTTTCCGCTTCGGGTCTGGAGCATCCAAAGCTTACCGTTTTCGAAGGTAAACTCGACATCCTGCATGTCCTTATAGAAATCTTCGAGTTGCCTGCAGAAGCTCACCAACTCTTCATAGATCTCCGGCATCTCCTGTTTAAGTCGGGAGATGGGTTTGGTGTTGCGGATACCTGCAACCACGTCCTCGCCTTGGGCATTGAGTAGGTATTCGCCGAAGATTTGTTGGCTACCATCTACCGGATTGCGTGTAAAGGCGACGCCGGTGCCGCTATTGTCGCCCAAGTTGCCGAACACGATCGCCTGGATGTTGACGGCGGTTCCCAGATCATGGCTTATATTGGTGGCGTTGCGATAGTCTGTCGCGCGCTTGCCGAACCAACTGTTGAAAACGGCGCGGGTGGCCAGTTCCAATTGTTTTAACGGATCTTGTGGGAATTCAGTCTCAGTATACGAACGGATAAGGCCCTTAAAGCGCTCCACCAACTCCCGCCACTCTTCCGCGTTCAGCTCAACGTCATGGCGCACTCCGCGAACCGCCTTGATCTGTTGGATGGCCTGTTCGAACGGTTGCTCAGGGACATCAAGAACAACCGAGGCGAACATCTGAATTAAGCGCCGATAAGAATCATAGACAAAACGCGCATCACCCGTGGAGCGAACCATGCCTTGAACGCTTTCGTCGTTAAGGCCAATATTGAGCACGGTGTCCATCATTCCCGGCATGGAAAACTTACCGCCCGACCGGCACGAGACCAACAGGGGGTTGGCTGAGTCACCGAACTTCTTGCCCGTGATATCTTCCAGCGTGCGCATCGCAGCCACCTGCTGCTCCCACAAATCCAGCGGGAAAGTGCGGTCGCCTTCCATGTATGCATTGCAGGCTTCGGTGGTAACTGTGAATCCAGCGGGCACCGGTATGCCCAGGCTAGTCATTCTGGCTAGGTTGGCGCCCTTGCCGCCAAGCAGTGCCCGCACCTCATCCCAATCAGTGGTACCAATGCTGTGGCAAACCTTATCAAGATCCTGGAACAGATACACCCAATTGGTACTTGCATGCTCCTTTGCATCGGTACGGTCTACGATAGTCATCTCCTCTCTCTCCTGTTGAATTGATCCGCGGACTGACGGTTAAAGCCTGCTCCACCTGTTAGGGAACAAGTCCTGCCTCGCATCGCAGCGCATGAAATTGCGAACACGGATAGTTTCGCACGGATTCGCTTTTCCAAAAACAGTCGCGCTCGAAGTTGATCAACGGATCCTCCCTGCCCAATCTTCGCACGGGGCCCTTGGCCCCACAAAAACAACCCGTACTCCTTAGGGACTGTTTTAGGAAGGTCGGCTTCTGGCTAAGATTACTGCACTGCATGAGGCAACTCCCGGCCATGACGGGATGACGGTTGTCTGCTCCTGGCGTGCACCGCCCGAGGCGACTCACCAGGCCGGATCCAGTAGTTTGTTACTTGGCTTAGACCTGGTCAGGCGCCTTAGAAGAGGCAACCAGTCAAGATAGAGGGCTGTTTAGACAATAGAGTTAAAAGAATTGGCGGACCCCTGCGCTCACGCAGAATCGACAGATTTCGTTGTTCATCTCAGTTTATTGACAAAGATAATGGCTTTCTGCCAACTTAGTCACGCAGGATTCATCACGCCCTGCGGGAGAACCAGGAGATTTTCTATTTATGATCGGCCTTCACAATCCAGCTAAAGAGCATGATTCGTGCGGGATTGGCTTCGTTGTAGATATTAAGAATCGGAAGTCACATGACATAATTCACCAAGGATTGGATATTCTGGTGAACCTGGCTCACCGTGGCGCGGTTGGGGCCGACCCTTTAGCCGGCGATGGGGCGGGAATCCTGCTACAGATGCCCGATCAGTTACTGCGGGAGGAGTGCGCGGGTCTCGGTTTCGACCTCCCACCCCCCGGCGATTACGCGGTTGGCATGGTCTTCATGCCGCGAAACCAAGCGTCACGCGCGACTTTTCAGGTTGCTCTCGAGGACTACGTGGTTGCTGAAGGGCAGAGACTGCTCGGCTGGCGCGATGTGCCAGTGGATAGTTCTTGCCTCGGTTATAGCGTGAAGCCGGACGAGCCGGTGATTCGACAGGTGTTTATCGGTCGGGCCAGATCGTGTCCCGACGTCGATGCCTTTGAACGCAAACTTTACGTTATTCGGAAACGAACCCACCGCACCATACGTGCCATGGAAATTGAGGGCAATGATAGTTTTTATATCGCCTCTCTTTCTGCGCGCACGGTGTTGTACAAAGGAATGGTGTTGGGGAACAACTTATCCCGATATTATCTAGATCTGGGTGACGTGAGGTTGGTCTCTGCACTTGCTTTAGTGCATCAGCGTTTCTCTACCAACACATTTCCTTCCTGGCAGCTAGCCCAACCCTTTAGATACATCTGCCACAACGGTGAGATCAATACGCTGCAAGGCAATATCAACTGGATGCGGGCGCGTCGGGCGAGTATGAAATCGGAACTACTGGGGGCGGATCTGGATAAACTGTGGCCGCTGTTGGGCGATATTGTTTCCGACTCGGCTACGTTCGACAATGCCTTGGAGTTCTTGGTCGCCGCCGGCTATTCACTTGCCCATGCCGTGATGATGCTGATACCGGAGGCATGGCTCAACAACCCGCTGATGGACGACGATCGGCGGGCGTTTTATGAATATCACGCCGCGCTGATGGAACCATGGGACGGGCCGGCCGCTATTGCGTTCACCGACGGCCGCCAGATTGGCGCGACGCTGGATCGAAACGGCCTGAGGCCCGCGCGGTACATCATTACCGACGATGAGCGGGTAGTCATGTCTTCCGAAGTGGGGGTTTCCAGTATCCCGGAAGAGCAAGTCTTGAAGAAATGGCGTTTGCAACCCGGCAAGATGTTACTGATCGATTTGGAGCAAGGACGTATCATCGATGACGACGACCTGAAAGAAGAGCTCGCCGGCGCCAAGCCATATCAGAAATGGCTTAACGAAACTCAGATCAATGTGGAGCAACTGCCGGATGAGATCTATGCCATGCCACCGGACCCGAAAACACTACTGGACCGGCAGCGGGCATTTGGCTATACGCAGGAAGATATTAAATTTTTCCTCAGACCAATGGCGATCAGTGGGATGGACCCGATCGGCGCGATGGGTCGGGATACGCCACCAGCGGTGCTCTCGGATCAACCCAAAACGCTTTACGACTACTTCAAACAGAGATTCGCTCAAGTTACCAATCCCCCGATCGACCCCATCCGGGAAGAATTGGTGATGTCTCTGGTTTCGTATATCGGCCCGCGACCGAATCTGCTGGATTTGAATACGGGGGGAAGTCACATGCGATTGGAGGTGCACCAGCCCATCCTGACGGATATGGACCTGGAGCGAATCCGGCGAGTCGAAGACAGCAGCGGCGACACGTTTCGCACCCGCAGGGTTTCCATCTGCTACCCTGCCAGAGAAGGTGCGCGTGGAATGGAAGCGGCGCTGGAACGCGTATGCGCTGAGGCCGAGCAGGCGGTCAGAGGTCTGTACAACATTTTAATACTCACCGACCGCGGCATGGATGCCGACCGCGTCGCCATTCCAGCGCTCCTCGCGACCTCGGCTGTCCACCATCACCTGCTACGAGCCGGATTGCGCACAGAGATGGGGTTGGTGATTGAAACCGGTGAAGCGCGTAAGGTCCATGATTTCTGCTGTCTTGCCGGGTATGGAGCGGAGGCCATCAATCCTTACCTGGCTTTTGACACGCTGTCCCAAATGCTGGAAAACCCGGGCAACGATTTGGGTGCCGATATTACCGAGGCCACACTGCATAAGCGTTATATCAAGGCTGTGAACAAAGGCATCTTAAAAGTGATGTCGAAGATGGGGATTTCCACGTACCAATCGTATTGCGGCGCACAGATCTTTGATGCCGTCGGTCTTTCCAGTGAGTTCATCGAGCAGTATTTCACCGGTACCCACTCCTTAATCGAGGGCATCGGACTTGCGCATGTGGCCGAAGAAACCATGCGGCGTCACCGCGCGGCCTTCGACGATACACCCGGCCTCAGAAGCGCACTGGACGAAGGAGGTGAGATCGCCTATAGGCGACGCGGAGAGATGCATCAGTGGACACCGGATACCATGTCCAATTTGCAGCGGGCGGTTCGCACAGGTGATTACCAGACATTCAAACAATTTAGTGGGCAAATCAATGATCAGACCAAGCACCTGAAGAATCTGCGCGGGTTGTTCGAGTTTATATTCGCGGACAAGCCGATCCCATTGAATGAGGTCGAGCCCGTGGAAAACATAGTCAAACGATTCTCTACGGGAGCAATGTCGTTCGGCTCGATTTCGTGGGAAGCGCACACAACGCTTGCGGTTGCGATGAACCGGCTGGGAGGTAAATCCAATACGGGTGAGGGTGGCGAAGAAGCGGAGCGCTATTTGCCATCGGCCGATGGGGATTCAATGCGATCGGCGATTAAGCAAGTGGCTTCGGGACGATTCGGTGTTACTACGGAATACCTGGTCAATGCCGATGATATCCAGATCAAGATGGCGCAAGGCGCCAAACCAGGGGAGGGTGGCCAGCTTCCGGGCCACAAGGTCAACGATTGGATCGCGCGGGTGCGCCATTCCACGCCTGGAGTTGGATTGATTTCACCGCCACCGCATCACGATATTTACTCGATCGAGGATCTGGCGCAGCTGATTCACGATCTGAAGAATGTAAACACCAGCGCCCGGATCAGCGTCAAACTCGTCTCGGAGGTCGGGGTCGGTACGGTTGCCGCCGGCGTTTCGAAAGCCCACGCCGACCATGTCACGATCTCAGGTGACGATGGTGGCACCGGGGCAAGCCCGGTGACATCGATCTATCACGCCGGTTCTGCGTGGGAACTCGGCTTGGCAGAAACGCATCAGACTCTGGTTAATAACGATCTTAGGGGTCGGATCTCGGTACAGGTCGACGGTGGTCTTCGCACCGGGAGGGACGTGGTTATTGGTGCATTGTTAGGTGCTGATGAGTTCGGTTTCTCAACCTCCGCATTGATGGCCATGGGTTGCTTGATGATGCGCAAATGTCATTTGAACACCTGCCCGGTAGGGATCGCGACCCAGGACCCGGAATTGCGCAAACGGTTTACTGGTGAGCCGGAACACGTGACGAACTACATGTGCTTCGTGGCAGAAGAAGTCCGCGAGATCATGGCGAAACTGGGTTTTCGAACGATGCAAGAAATGATTGGGCAATCAAGCCGGTTGAACATGCACAAGGCCATAGACCATCACAAGGCGCAGGGGTTGGATTTCACTCGGGTCTTGTACCAGCCCGAAGCCTCCCCAGAGGTCGCGATATACAACTGCCAGGAACAAGATCATGGGCTTGACGGTGCCCTTGACCACGATCTCATCCTCAAGGCCGAAGCATCCCTTTTTAAGGGTGCTGCTACAGTGATCAGCGATGTAGAAGTACGCAACATCAACCGGACATTGGGAGCCATGTTGTCCGGCGAGGTGGCTCGCCGATACGGTGACAAAGGGTTGGCCGACGACACAATCCGAATTCTCGCGAGGGGGACCGGCGGTCAGAGCTTTGGAGCCTTCTTGGCGCGCGGTATCACGATAGACCTGACCGGCGACGCAAACGATTACGTGGGCAAAGGACTGTCCGGCGGGCGGTTGATTATCCGTCCCCCCGAGGAATTCCGGGGTGAGGCAGAGAAGAATATCATCGTAGGCAATACTGTGCTTTATGGCGCGACCGCTGGGGAATGTTACTTTCGGGGTGTTGCCGGGGAACGATTCGCCGTTCGGAACTCTGGCGCCACAGCAGTGATCGAGGGAGTTGGCGACCACGGCTGCGAGTACATGACCGGTGGTGTTGTTGTTGTGCTTGGTAAAACCGGCCGAAATTTCGCCGCGGGCATGAGTGGAGGGATAGCCTATGTGTTGGATGAAACCAGAGATTTCGCGATCCGCACGAATATGGCAATGGTAGAGCTAGCACCAATCGCAGACGAGGCAGATGCATTGGAAGCGACAGACCACCAGGGTCCCGACTTGGAAACCCATGGACTGGTAGATCTCATGCAGGACATGACCCGCCACGACACGCTGCGCCTTAGAACCCTTATCGAACGGCACCGGCGGTTCACCGCCAGCACCCGTGCACAACAGATCCTCGATAATTGGGAAGAATATCTGCCAAAATTCGTCAAGGTCATGCCCGTCGAGTACCGTATTGCTCTGGAGCAGATGCAAGCAGCAGCACGGCCGGGTGGCCAGGTCGACGTCAGGTTGAATGTCGGTACTTGAGATGGGTAAGCCTACTGGGTTTCTCGAGATCAGGCGACGCGATAGCACTTACGAACCGGTCGCCAGCAGAATTAATCACTTCAATGAATTTGTGATTCCCCTGTCTGACCCGGATTTGCAGCAACAAGGAGCGCGCTGCATGGATTGCGGCATACCGTTCTGTCACACTGGCTGCCCGCTAAACAACTTGATCCCGGATTGGAACGACCTTACCTACAAAGGAAATTGGGTCGATGCCTTGGAATCGCTGCACGCGACTAACAACTTCCCGGAATTTACCGGGCGAGTCTGCCCGGCGCCATGCGAAGCCGCATGCACACTCAACCTTACTGATACACCGGTGACAATAAAAACCATCGAGTGCGCTTTAGCAGACAAAGGTTGGGAAGAAGGTTGGATCAAACCCATGATCCCCAAACACCGCAGCGGCAAAAGGATCGCCGTCGTCGGCTCGGGACCTGCCGGTCTAGCGTGCGCCCAGCAACTGGCCCGTGCCGGGCACACGGTCATCGTGCTGGAAAAGAACGCCCGCATTGGTGGTCTGCTTCGCTATGGAATTCCCGACTTCAAGTTAAGTAAGCACTTGATCAACAGGCGAATGGCACAGATGCAGGCCGAAGGCGTGAGGTTTCATCGTAATCGTCACGTTGGCGTGGATTTGTCCGCCGTAGCCTTAGTTCGCAACTATGAGGCGGTCGTGCTGACCACCGGGGCAGAGAAACCGCGGGATCTACCGGTGCCTGGTCGGGACCTGCATGGGGTATTTTTTGCTATGGATTTTCTGATCCGCCAAAACAAGCGCGCCGGCGACGAAGAGATCGATGACGATGCCTTGTGTCATGCTCAAGGCAAGGACGTCGTGGTTATAGGTGGAGGGGATACCGGTTCTGATTGTGTGGGAGTGTCCGTACGTCAGGGGGCTAGATCGATCACGCAAATCGAACTGATGGTCAAACCGCCGGTTAATGAGAATAAATTCCTAACTTGGCCGGACTGGCCAATGAAACTGCGTACATCGACCTCACATGACGAAGGGTGTGAACGGGAGTGGTCGGTAAGTACAAAAGAATTCATTGGTAAGAACGGCAAGGTCACTGGCATAAAGCTTGCGCGCCTGGAGTGGAACCAGGACAGTGACGGGCGCTGGCACATGCGGGAATTGCCTGGGAGCGAGTTTACTCTGAGAGCAGATCTCGTTCTGCTGGCGATGGGTTTTGTCAGTCCAGTTTACGAGGGAATGCTGGAAGAATTGGGCGTCGAACTCGACGCAAACAGAAACGTGAGTGCGAATTCACAGGATTACCGCACTTCAATAGACAACGTTTTTTGCGCCGGTGATGTCCGGCGCGGCCAATCGCTAGTAGTATGGGCTATCTACGAAGGAAGGCAATGTGCCCGAGCGGTGGATCAATACCTGAAACATGACACAGACTCCGAACAGTGAGGCCCTATTATTACTAATGCTTGGTCCATGACGATTCTAAGTTACAGATTACGCAGGGAGGCCAGGGCGCGGCGGATTTAGGTGAGGACCTTGGCTGAGACCAACCGGGCATACTAAAGAGCAAACGGGTTGGCTTTCGAGGAAGTTTTTGTCCGAAACACGTTCGGCTGGGGGGCTGTCGCAGGTGGA
>JASJAT010000128.1 GCA_030066885.1 Arenicellales bacterium
AAAGAGACATGCACACGAAGGAGGCGGCGGAATTTTTAAAGCGACTCTATCCGAACACCCAGAAACTAAAATCGCGTGCAACGGTGAGAGACCTGAACGGCTACATTGACGGGCAGGCGTTCGGCGGATCAGTAGGTCTGAACAAACAACTGAAAAACAGACAGGGGTTGTTAAAGTAATGAGGTGAACAAAATGCCCGAGCCCGACAAACGCAGTCCGGCAGGACAAAAGCCGGGAGAGTGAATTACATGACTAGATCTTGCCGATTACGATGGCGAAACTGCGCTCTAGAAGTTGATTCGGACAGGAGGCCAGTATTGTCACTTAAGACGCAAAGCAACTAGCCAAAAAATACAATCGACTGTCTTTTGGGCGCTCGGTGGTACCCTATGAGCGTCGATGTCGTACTCGGCTTATAACTTTCTAATAAAGTGGAAAACCTGAAGACAATTTTTTCCGGGTGGTATTTGCTGCTCTTCGTTCTCGCGATTACGGCACATGTTCTGCTCGGTGTGTTTGCGCCGGATCCCAGGGGCTATGCCTATGATCTGTACATCAAAGCCCTGTACCTGGTCTCGACCGAACTGCGCATCCCCAATCGCGATGACTGCTGGATCTGTTACCACCCCCCGCTTTACCCGGTAGCCGGCGCAGCCATCCTCAAGATCGTCGCTGCGCTGGGATTTTGTCCGAGAGTCGGACAGTACGCCGTTTCAGGCCTGGGATCGTTGCTGTCGCTGACGCTGTCCGTGTATGGTTTTCTTCTGTATCTGATCTACAGAAAGAATCAGCGACTAGACCTGGTTCTATGGGCGTTGATCCTGTTCCTGCCAGTCAAGTTCATCAACTCATTTGCTATCGAGGCGGACATTCTGGGGGCAACGCTGATCGTGGCGGCCACTTATCACTTCGCGCTCTATTTGAGGGACGACGAAATCCTTCACCTGCTCGTTTGCTCTGTTCTTATCGGGCTGGCCACCCTGACCAAGTACACCGGTGTGGTTGTGGGCCTGTATTTTGGTTTGGTGCTGCTGTGGCGTCTGGCTAGGGCTCGAGACAGGCAGGGGCTCAATCACGGCCTACTGTATGCGGTCATCGTGTCCGTAATGGGGGGGTGGCTGTACGTTGCCAATATTGTCAAATACGACACGCCGTTTCCGGGAAACCTCGCATGGAACACGGGGGAAAAGTACTGGAGTAACTATGACTTCACCAGCTTCGGGCTCAAGCGGATTGTCCGCACCTTTGACCCTGCGGCCGTCCCCGACACCCCGGAGCTCAGGGACTACTGGAAACACAAGAAAACCATTCAACTCTGGCGGTTCTACCAATACAACAATGAGGTCATCACTTCGCTTTACGGGCAGCTGTGGACGGACTTCAGTTTCTTCAGCGTCAAAGGCAGGCACGGCCTACACGAGTTCCAGGAGGTGTTCCAGGGAAAGGCCACACCCAAGGCATTGCTGTGGGCCATTTTAGTCGCGGGACTCGTCCCGGTGGTGCTCGGCGGCGTCGGCTTCGTCCTGCTGGCGCTGCACCGCGAAGCTGGTCTTTTGTTGGGCCTGTTCGTGATCACGGTCGCGGTTTATGTCAATTGGTTCACCGGATACACCATCTGGATGCTGAAGACCAAATACCTGCTATTCCTGATCCCGGTGTGGCTGGTCTGCATCAACGAATCCGGGGACAGGATCGGCGCGTCAATCACCAATGTACTGCTGTGGCCGGCGGTGGTTCTATCCATGCTCTACTGTCTAGCTTTTGCCGTTGGTTAGAGGAATGGTGCTTGGTCACATCGCGTAGGCGTTGGAAAAGATTCCTACAGCGGAGTCGACCAGCGGGACGGGGAAGTTCACCTGGCCGATTTAGGGTCGCGAGTTGTCTTTTAGTAAAAACCGAAAACTGATCCTTCCAATTCTTAATAAGGCGGCTCCCAGCCAAAAAGGAGCCGGTCTGTTCACGCTCGTCAGATAGGATCTGACTTGAATAAGAGACTCCAAGAAGCAAGGCCGGAACTTCACGGTAGGAGACCGGTACCACCGCTCTTGAAAACTCTCTGCGGATATTTGGTTACCGATGATAAGCTACTTTCAATGGTCCGGTTTGCTTAGTTAGTCCGTTGTGATTGACAGCGAAAGTGTCATCCTGGTACTGGTGTGAAATGACTGAAACTGATTACCTCGCAGACATACTGATCTTATTAGCGGTGGCGATCATCGCCATTCCAGTCTTCCAACGGCTGCGCCTCGGTTCGGTACTGGGATACCTGACTGCCGGTGTCATTGTTGGTCCCTGGGGACTGGGCTTCATCGACCAGATCGAGGAAATCCAGGTTATCGCCGAGTTCGGTGTTGTCTTCCTACTGTTCATAATCGGTATCGAACTACAGCCCGCACGTCTGTGGGCCATGCGCCGCATGGTGTTCGGTCTGGGTACCGCACAGGTGATGGTGACCGGGCTAGTCATCACTGGCCTGGCTCTGCTGTTCGAGCAGCCGCTCAGGATCGCCGTGATCATCGGTTTCGGTCTGGCACTCTCCTCGACGGCGTTTGGTCTCCAGATTCTCACCGAGCGCGGTGAAATGGGTACAAGTCACGGCCGCGCCGCTTTGTCCGTGCTCCTATTACAGGATTTGGCTGTCGTGCCGCTGCTGACGTTAGTGTCATTACTCGCTGTTGAAACTCCGCTGCTGGAAGGCATCGAGTTCGCGATTCTGGATGCCCTGCTCGTTATTGCCGGTGTCATCATCATTGGACGATTTTTCCTATCCCCTATTCTACGTCTTGTAGCGACCAGCAGGACAGCGGAGGTGTTCACCGCCGCAGCCGTGTTCGCGGTGCTAGGCACGGCGTGGCTAATGGAAGAAGTCGGGCTATCGCTGGCGCTGGGGGCATTCCTCGCGGGATTGATGATGGCGGAGTCCCAGTACAGACACCAAGTGATAGCCGACATCCAGCCGTTTCGAGGCATCCTGCTTGGCTTGTTTTTCATGGCCGTTGGCATGTCAATCGATTTTGGATTACTCGGCAGGCAGAGCATCTTGATTGTTGGTCTGGTGCTTGGCCTGTTGCTGCTCAAGTCCGCGATCAACTGGGGATTGTGCCGAATAATGGGGATTAGTACGCCGGATGCAATACGAGTATCGCTGTTGTTATCACAGAGCGGGGAATTCGGATTTGTGCTGTTCGGGCTGGCGACCTTGAGCGGCTTGCTGCCCGCGAATCTTTTCCAGGTCCTGACGTTGCTGGTGGCACTGACCATGGCCACCACACCGTTGATGGCGAAACTGAGCGAATATCTCAATGGGTACCTGATCAAAGCGGCAGATCGACATGATGTCAGTACTGATCATATTGATGCCGACCAACCGCATGTCATCATTGCTGGGTTCGGTCGGGTGGGACGCCGGGTAGCAAGGATACTAGAGGCGAGTGAAGTGCCCTACCTAGCCATCGAAAGCGATGCCGACCGGGTATTAAAAGGGAGACAGGACGGCTTCTCAGTATTCTACGGCGATGCCAGCCAGGTCGATGTGCTGAAGGCAGCAGGTGCTGGACAGGCCGGCGTGTTGGTATGCACGCTTGATGAAGCCGTGCCCGCCGTGCGGCTCGTTAATATCCTGCGACAGCATTACCCGCACATCGCCATCCATGCCCGAGGCCGTGACCGACGTCACTGCGATGAACTATTGAAGGCAGGCGCAACCATCGCGATTTCAGAATCATTGGAAGCAAGCCTGCAGATTGGTGGGGCGGTCCTCAATACTATGGGTATCTTTGAAGAGGATGCTGCCGCGCTGATCGAGTCGTTCCGAAAGGAATACTACGGGTAGCCCCGACACCGATTGCTGTCTCTAGTTTAGTAAATGACGACTATGGTAAATAGCGGTTATAGCGTAATCAAGCCGCGAACGGCTGAAATGGGTTGCGATTGCGGAAGTCTGATCATTATGTGAGACTGGTCGCTCTTCGGTATTAGCAGGTATATGGTTTATATCATATAGGGTGCCGAACAAACGCTGGAGCAAAAGTTTCGTGGGGACAGTTTTACGACAACAAGATAAAAACAGCGAGTTATTGAAAAAACTAGCGCGCCTGACAGGATTCGAACCTGTGACCTTTGGCTCCGGAGGCCAACACTCTATCCAACTGAGCTACAGGCGCGTAGTGGCAGTGGGATATTTTAAGGTATACTCGCCGCCCAATAATAGAAACCTCACCGCGATACCTGTCATCGCGAATCAGTAACTTTAGGAATCTGTAGGTATATAGCCAATGAGTGAACACATGAGCGACGCCGCCTTTGGGAAAGTATTTGCCGGAATGATCGCCGGCATGGTCGCGTTGACTATCATCCTTATCATTATTGCATACGCCGTCGGGGGTGAAGCGGGTAGCCAAAGAAGCGACATCCAAATGGGTGCCAGCGATCAAGAGACGTCAGCACGAACGACGCCAGTGGCGTCGGTGGCGGTAGGTGAAGTTGCCGAAACGCCGGCGGTGACTGAGGGGCCCGTCTCCGGCGAAAGTGTGTACCAGGCAAGTTGTCTCGCGTGCCATGCGGCGGGTGTAGCTGGCGCCCCGAAGATTGGAGACACTGCTGCCTGGGAACCTCGTATAGCGCAGGGTATAGAGGTTCTATATGACCACGCCATCAATGGGTTTAATACCATGCCACCCAAGGGCGGCAATATGAGCCTCAGCGATGACGCCGTGAAGGCTGCAGTAGACTTCATGCTCGGTCAGGAGTCGGGCGGTTAAAGTAGTGAAACACAGACCGGTACACTGAGTCTGGAGACATCCGAAGCAACCGCTGAAGCAACACAAGCAGCGGCAACGCCCCGCTGAGTCAACTGGTAGACCCTTAAGCGACCGCCTCTACCTTTGCCGCGCAGTACTTAAATTCGGGGATCTTACCGATCGGATCCAGCTCTGGGTTGGTTAACATATTCGCTGCAGCTTCCGCGTAACAAAACGGAATAAACACGACGCCTTCCGGTACGGCCGTGTCACGACGCACCTTCAATTCTATCGCACCCCGTCGTGTTTGTACCCGGACGCGTTCACCTGCGTTGATACCCAGACGCTCAATATCTTGTGGCGACAAGCTCGCTACAGCCTCCGGCTCTATGGCGTCCAGTATAGATGACCTGCGGGTCATCGAGCCGGTGTGCCAATGCTCAAGCTGGCGACCGGTTGTCAGCACAAACGGATAGGCCTCGTCCGGGACTTCGTCCGGTGGATTGTAGTTCGCCGGCACCAAGCGACCACGCTTATTTTTCGTTGGAAACCCGTCACCGAACACAATATCATCACCGGCCACGTCGGGTGCTCGGCAGGGATAGGTAACAGCACTCTCTTCGCTCAGCCTCTCCCAAGTGATGTTGTCCAAAGATGGCATCACCTGTTTCATCTCCGCGAATACATCCGCAGGTCCCGAGTATTGCCAGTCCAGCCCTAGACGATGCGCCAGCTGCTGGATAATCCACCAATCTTGGCGTGCGTTGCCAGGTAATTCGAGCGCAGCGCGACCCATTTGAATTTGCCGATTCGAGTTGGTAACAGTCCCATCTTTTTCGGGCCAAGCTGAAGCCGGTAGTATCACATCCGCGTGAAAAGCCGTCTCGGTCAGAAACAAATCTTGCACCACCAGGTGTTCGAGTTTGGCCAATGCCTGGCGGGCATGGTTTGTATCGGGGTCAGACATGGCCGGATTTTCACCCATAACGTACATACCCTTGATTTCGCCGGCGATGACAGCGTTCATGATTTCGACTACGGTAAGTCCTTTTTTCGGATCGAGCGCCGCACCCCAAATATCTTCGAAACGTTTACGTACATCTTCCAATTCCACCGATTGGTAGTCGGGGAAAACCATCGGAATAAGCCCCGCGTCCGATGCACCTTGCACGTTGTTTTGCCCTCGCAACGGGTGTAAACCGGTCCCAGGTCGACCTACTTGACCGGTGATCAAGGCCAATGCGATTAAGCACCTTGCGTTGTCAGTGCCATAAACATGCTGAGAGATACCCATGCCCCAAAATATGATCGAACGGTCCGCGGTGGCATAGGCGCGAGCTACCGTCCGCATTGTATCGGCCTCGATACCGCAGATCTTTTCCATAGCCTCCGGGGTAAACTCTGCTATGTGTTTTTTAAGTTGATCGAAACCTTCTGCAAAGTCAGCGATGTAAGTTTCGTTATACAGCCCTTCGCTAACAATTACGTTCAACATCCCATTCAATAACGCAACATCGGTACCAGGATTGAACTGCAGCATGTGCTTTGCGTGACGACCCAGCGGGTTGTCCCGCGGGTCGATTACAACAAGTGTCTTTCCCTGTTTAGCTGCTTGTTTGAAAAAGGTCGCCGCAACCGGGTGATTTTCCGCGGCGTTGGAGCCAATGATGATGATCACGTCGGCGTCGAGGCACGCAGTAAATGGTGCGGTTACTGCCCCAGATCCGATTCCTTCGAGCAATGCAGCTACCGATGAAGCGTGACAAAGACGCGTACAATGATCGACGTTGTTGGTACCGAATCCCGTGCGAACAAGTTTTTGCACCAGGTAAGCCTCTTCATTCGATCCTTTTGCTGACCCAAAGCCGGATAAGGCCGCGGGTCCGTCACAGCGAAGTATGTCCTTTAGACCTTGGGCTGCAACATCTAACGCCTCCTCCCAAGTCGCTTCACGAAAATGGGTGTACGGATTGCTTGGATCAACTTCATCATCAGCATCTTTGAGTACGCCCTCCAGCCGAATCAAAGGTGTGGTTAGGCGGTGTGGATGCTTGACGTAGTCAAAACCAAATCTACCTTTGACACACAATCTGTTGTGGTTGGCCGGACCATCCCGGCCCTGCACGGCGACGATATTGTTATCTTTTGTCTGATAGGTAATCTGGCAACCAACCCCGCAGTAGGGACAAACACTATCGACTTCCGACAGCGACACCCGCCTGTCTTGTCCCTGCTCGTCCAGCAATGACTTTTCCATAAGGGCGCCGGTGGGACAGGCCTGCACACACTCACCGCAAGCCACACACGTACTCGCCCCCATCGGGTCATCGAAATCGAAGACGATCTTAGCGCCATAGCCTCGGTAGGCCATGCCTATTACATCGTTAACTTGAACCTCTCGACAGGCTCGTACACAAAGATTGCACTGAATGCATGCGTCCAACTGCACCCACATCGCGGGGTGCGACGCGTCGTCTTTGATCGCGTTTCTGGCCGGATATCTGCTTGTCGTTACGTCGACACGATCGGCCCATTGCCATAGACGAGAGTCATGCTCCGGCCCCTTCTCGCGAGCGGGCTGATCCGCAATCAGCAATTCAATCACGCTTCGGCGAGCGTTCTTTGCGCGTTCTGAATATGAACTAACCACCATGCCTTCAGTGGGCATACGAATACAAGACGCTGCAAGGGCCGCTTCGCCTTCTACTTCAACCATGCAGGCGCGACAATTGCCATCTGGCCGATAACCGTGAGTATCTTTGTAACAGAGATGGGGTAACTCATTGCCATGACGACTGGCCACTTGCCAGATCGTCTCCCCGGCTTGGGCTTCTACTGTCCGACCGTCAAGTGTAAATTGAATAGGGGTCGTCATTTAAAGCTCCTCTCGAAAATACTTAAACACACTCAATAGCGGGTTAGCGGCGGCCTGCCCCAATCCACAGATCGAAGCATCGGTCATGGTTGCGCCTAGCTCTTTAAGTAAGAATTCATCCCACTTGTTTTTCGACATAAACGTAACCGCTTTCTCCGTACCTGAGCGACAGGGTGTGCATTGACCACAGCTTTCGTCTTCAAAAAAGCGCATCAGATTCAGGGCAACATCCTTGGCCCGGTCCTGGTCACTGAACACAACAATGGCGGCAGACCCTATAAAGCAACCGTACTTTTGCAGCGTACCAAAATCCAGAGGTAGATCATCTAACGAAGCGGGTAATATGCCCCCCGAAGCGCCCCCTGGGAGATAACCCTTGAAAGTATGTCCTTCTTCCATGCCACCGCAATAGTCATTGATCAATTCGCGAATAGTGGTGCCGGCTGGTGCAATTTTTACCCCTGGATCGCGCACCCGGCCGGAAACCGAATAGCTGCGTAGACCTTTTGCTTCACCTTTGCCCTGGTCGGCAAACCACTGCGCTCCTTTTTCAACGATATCGCGCACCCAGTAAAGCGTCTCAACGTTTTGCACCAGTGTAGGTCTGCCAAAGATGCCGACTTCCGCCACATAAGGTGGACGGTGACGTGGAAGACCGCGCTTGCCCTCAATGGATTCGATCATGGAAGATTCTTCGCCGCAGATGTAAGCACCCGCTCCCCGCCTTAAGATAATCGGTGCATGTCGAGTTAAACCCGCTTTGTCTAACTTCTCGATTTCCTGCTGTAACAGTTTTCTGATGCCCGGGTATTCGTCTCTTAGATAGAAGTAAATTGATTCCGCCTCCACGGCCCACGCGGCTATCAGCGTACCTTCAAGAACTCGATGTGGATCGTTTTCCATGAAGTAACGATCTTTAAACGTTCCCGGTTCGCCTTCGTCCGCGTTGACCGCCATCAATCTGGGACCTGGATAACCTCGAACGAACGTCCATTTACGCGCAGTTGGGAATCCTGCTCCACCCAACCCTTTCAATCCTGACTGATCAAGTATCTGGATGATGGTATCAACGCTGTGCTCGCCGGCTAAACAAGAACGAAGTAGATTGTAACCATCGTCGTTCTGATATTGATCGAAATCCGGATAATTCGGTAGTGCGGGTTCAGTTTTTTTATTGCCAACAGCGTCGAGTACTTTCTTTGGGTTGCAAGAGTCGACGTGGTAATGGCCAACTTCTGCGGTGGGTGCGTCGGCGCAACGACCCATACAAGGCGCTGGAACAACCCGCACTCCCACAGGCACTTGTGCGTTGAGCTCTTCGATTAGTTCCCTCGCACCCTTCATCGCACATACAACACTGTCACATACCCGAACAGTAATCTCGGGCGGCGTGACATCGTCCGGCACCACGTCGAAATGAGCGTAAAACGTTGCTACCTCGAACACCTCGGTCATGGATAACCGCATTTCAGCAGCTAACGCCGCCAGGTGGCGGTGCCTGAGACAACCGAATTTATCTTGGATGAGATGCAGAAACTCGATTAGTAAATCACGTTGCCTAGACTGAACACCTAG
>JASJAT010000129.1 GCA_030066885.1 Arenicellales bacterium
AAAATCTCCAAGCTAAGATTTGGTGAGATATACGATGACTTAAAAACCGGTGCGGCATATGCCTTTGACAGACAATCATATTCACGGTTTTATTCCATCGCTCGCAGAGCAAGCATTGATGACTTGCAAGGATTCCCTGATAACCCTTCCCATGGCCTTCATTTAATGAAGGTTCAGTTTAAAAAAGATTAGTGCGCTTACATTAAAGATGATCACCACTCAACTTCATCCCCTGTTAACACCGCGGTCTGTCGCTGTCGTGGGGGCATCTGTAAAAATGGGTTCGCTGGGCTACGATACCGTGGAGATGATGTTGCGGTCGGGTTTTAGAGGCGACATTTATCCGGTGAATCCGCGCTACAACAAAATTCTCGGTTTGGCGTGCTACCCCAGCCTTCCCGCAATCGGGAAAACAGTGGATCTGACGGTGCTTTGTGTCGCCGCCAAGCGGCTAGAGGAGCAAGTGCGAGAAGCTATTGCCGCCAACACTAAGGCCTTAATCATTACGGCAAATGCGGTGTTGAAAGACGACACATCACCGTGCCTGGAAGACCGCATCGCGGCGCTTTGTATAGACGCCGATATTCCTGTCTGCGGTCCCAACGCAATGGGATTCTATAACAATGACATAAGCCTTAGAGCATGTGGTTTCTCTGCGCCGGATGAAGGTGTAAGCGGCAACATCGCCTTTATTACACAATCAGGGTCGGTATTCAGCACTCTGGCTCATAACGATCCTCAGCTCAAGTTCAACTTGGCCATCACGACCGGCCGCGAAACAGTTACCACACTGGCCGAATATATGGACCATGCCTTGGAGCAGACCAGTACGAAAGTAATCGGAATTTATTTGGAAACAATTCGCAAGCCGTCCCTGTTCAAAGCCGCGCTCCGGAAAGCCGCCGAGAAACAAATACCTGTTGTAGCAATGAAGGTCGGGCGAAGCGAACTCGGAGCTCGGTTTGCATTAAGCCATAGCGGCGGTTTAGCTGGTGACGATGATGCACTACAAGCCGTGTTCGATCGCTATGGTGTGATCCGAACTAAAAGCTTGGATGAACTGGCCAACACTTTGCTACTGCACAGTCGATATTCAGAAATTCCACCCGGTGGCCTGGTTGCGATTGCCGATTCTGGTGGGGAGCGTAATTTACTGGCGGATGTGGCGGAGCACGTCGGTATTACCTTCGCCAAACTATCAGAAGCCACGATGGTAAAGCTGGGTGCTATTCAGGAGTATGGCCAAGAAGCGGATAATCCACTGGATCCCTGGGGAACAGGATTGGACTTTGAGCGTATTTTTGGGCAGTCGATGGCTGTGATGATGGCGGATGACAACGCCGCCATAGGTGTACTGAGCCAGGACTTAAGAGATGGGTACTTTCTAACCGAAGGGTGTCTGCAGGCTATCGACATCGCGCTTGCCGAGACCGACAAACCCCTTGTATGCATGACCAACTTCAGCGGTATTCGTCGCGGTGAAACTACCAAAGCATTGAGTGATCGAGGAATACCCGTGTTAGCCGGAACACGAGATGCCCTGCACGCCGTGCGAAATTTTTTAGACTACCGCGACTACGAATACAGAACTGAGCGAAGCCCTAAGGCCATCCATATCGATGAGATAGAAGAACTCGGTAACGGGTCGGTGCTACAAGAATACGAAGCGTTATCGCTGTTGGCGAGGGCGGGGATTTCAACTGTAACAAGTCACCTGATCACCAACAAAAGTGAGCTTGAGTTGGTAGCTTGCGAGATTGAGTATCCGGTAGTCTTAAAAACCGCCACCCATGGAATTTTGCACAAATCCGACGTCGATGGCGTCGTGCTGGACATCAACGATTTCGACTCCCTTATTCGAGCCTATGACCGTATGAGTGAGAAGCTGGGATGTCGGGCCCTGGTCCAGCCGATGATCCCAAAAGACCGGGAACTGATTCTCGGCATGAAGACCGATGACACTTTTGGTGCGCTGATCATCGTTGGTGCCGGCGGCACATTAGCCGAATACATAAGGGACCGCTTCACTATCCTACCGGATGCCCCGAAAGAAGAAATTGTCGACAAAATAGAACGCATGCGTTTATACCCGATACTCAAAGGCGTACGTGGCGCGGAGCCAGTCAAACTAGATGCTTTGCTTGACACTATCAGTAAGTTCGGGTGCCTATGTCAGAGCCTGAACGGAATGGTGCAAGAAATAGACATCAATCCATTGCACGTTAGTGCGGATGGTGCAGTAGCCCTGGACGCATTGATCGTGGGATCAAAGCAGCTACCAAGCTGATGTGGCGTCGTATTTCGTATGCGCTCGTTGGCTTTTTCTGCATGGGTGGGGTTACCGCTGCAGCGTCTGTAAAGCTGCAAATCTTGCATGCATCCGACTTGGAGGGCGGTGTGGGCGCCATCGCAGACGCACCGAATTTTGCGGCCGTTGTTGAAGCGCTGGAGAAACGCGCAACAAAGTTAGACAGCGGCATCCCGTCTATCTTGCTGTCAGCCGGGGATAACTATATCCCTGGTCCGTTTTTCTCCGCAGCTGCCGACAGAAAGGGGCTACGGACGGTCTTGCGTCAAACACAACGGACTTTTCTCAAGGAGCCCGGCCTGGGCAATATACGTGAAGGTGTAGGTCGGGTTGATATTACTATCATGAATGTGCTCGGTTTCGATGCCTCTGCTTTGGGCAACCACGAATTTGATCCCGGTACCCAGGTCCTGCGTGAGATCATAGGTCCTGATGTAAGAGGCTCAACATTGAATGACATACGTTGGCTCGGTGCTCAGTTCCCTTATCTGAGTGCCAATTTAGATTTCTCGAATGACCCTTATCTGAGAGAAATATACACGGACCAGATATTGCCGAGTACTGCTTTTCGATCAGACATTTCCTCAGAGCCGGAAACGATCAGCAGTGCCGTAAAGATCGCGCCAGCCACCACTATCGCAATAGATGTGGACGGCATCCCGGAGGTAGTCGGTGTGATAGGTGCAACAACACCGCGACTCGAGTCCATCTCTTATCCGGGCGATACAACTGTAAAGGCTCAGGGTGAGAATGTCGATGATATGCAAGCACTGGCATCGGTATTGCAGCCGGTCATCGACGATCTGATCAATGGTGCCGACCGCTTGCCAGGGACATCAGACGACATCAACAAGATCGTTCTGGTAACTCACTTGCAACAAATTCTACTGGAGCAAGAGTTGATCGGAAGATTGAGGGGAGTAGACATTGTGGTTGCCGGTGGCTCCGACACCTTGCTGGCAGACAACAACGACACCCTACGCCCCGGCGACGTAGCGGGAGGTCCTTACCCAATCGTAACCGTGAACAAAGATGGTGATCCTGCCCTGGTCGTCGGGACAGTTGGCCAGTATAAATACGTCGGCCGGTTAGTGGTTGAATTCAACGACCAGGGCAAGCTGATTCAGCCCGCAGTGGAAACCAATACAGATCCGAGTACCAACATTAGCGGTGTGTACGCGACCGACACAGATGGGGTAAAACGTTTATGGGGGAGCATTTCTCAGCCGTTTCTCCCTGGCAGTAAAGGTGCCCGGGTAAAAGCTCTGACAGACGCCGTAAACGACGTCGTGATTCGGAAAGACTCAAACATACTTGGGCAAACGGAGGTGTTTTTGGAGGGCCGGAGATTTTTCGTGCGAACCGAAGAGACCAACCTTGGAAATTTAACAGCAGATGCAATTTTGCTTGCTGGAAAGCGCGCCGAAGGTCGGTTGTCAACCAGGACTTCCGGTAACCGTGGTAACGGCCATAGCCCTGTACCGATGGTGTCTTTGAGAAATGGGGGCGGCATTCGAGCTGAGATTGGTTTCATCGATGGCAACACGGGAAGACTGCTACCGACGCGGCCTAATCCCGTATCCGGGAAACAGTACGGTGAGATTTCGCAGCTTGATATCGAGAATACGCTCAAATTTAACAACGGCCTTTCGCTATTGACGATTACGGCAGAGCAATTGAAGTGGACATTGGAACACGCCGTGGCCGCATCGAAGGAAGGTAATACACCCGGGCAATTTGCGCACGTGGGCGGCATGGCCTTCAGTTTTGATCCAAGTCGGCAGGCGATCAAATTCAGCGAATCGGGTGTGTTAGACCAAGCGGGTGGCCGAGTGCGTTCAATGGTTATTACCCGCGATGGCACTTGCCAAATCATTGTGCTTGAAGGCCGATTGGTAGGAGACCCGACGGAACCAATCAGATTGGTGACACTGGATTTCCTGGCTGACGGTGGCGACGCATACCCATTACCAACATTTGGTGTCGATCGAAAAGACCTGGTCGAGTTTCAAAACACTCCGGTGGGGATCTCCACCTTCGCAACAGATGGTTCCGAGCAAGACGCGCTGGCAGAGTATTTGGCCGTAAGCGCGAGGGACAACCCGATAGACAAGATCGAAACACCAGTGAGTCAAGACCAACGTATTCAAAACTTAAGTAAGCGATCTGACACCGTAATCGAAACGCATTGCCCGTAACAGGATCGAGTTGCAAGTCGGCTAGTAGCTAGAAACCGACTGACTCGCTACTACCCACTAGACAATAGACTCCTACTTTAGTGGATTACAGTTTTTAATAGTGACCCTACCCTGTAATAAGTTTCCTTTTGAGTACTCCGTAAAGTGGCAGGTGTTGGTTTGCGGGTCGTAATTTTCAACCCAGAGGTGTTCGTCTTTCCAGGTTGCACCTATATGAAATTGTCCATCAGGCACGGAGATAGACATGACACCACCCCATTTCTTCACAAAAATTTGCTGAAAGTGAAAGTAATACGCCGCCCAACCTACAGCGAAAATAACAATTGACCCAATAGCGGCCAGTTTTACTTTGTCGGTTTTCATTCCGACGACAAACACAGCTATTGCTACACCGATAACCAGGGCCCAATAAATATAGGTGACCATGCCATAAACTCCGTTAACTATGAATTGCTAATTGTCTTAACTATGATAATCCGCAGAATACCTCCTGTTAGGCAATATCGCTGAGTAGGTCGTAACTTAAAGCCATGAAACCCTTACAAACAATCAAGATATTCACCGATCTACCAGAGCAAGTGTATGAGCAAATCGAAGCAAAAATACACTGGAGAAAATATCAACCCAATGCAGAGGTCATCCAATATCAAGAAGAAAGTACGGATGTTTATTTCGTCAGGGAAGGCCATGTTCGGGCCACAATGTTCTCCTATTCGGGGAAAGAGGTTTCTTACCAGGACCTATTTGCAGGAGATATTTTTGGGGAATTGTCCGCCATAGACGGCCTGCCCAGATCGGCGCATGTCGTGGTGATAGAGCCATCCACGATTGGGGCCATGTCTCGCAAGGATTTCATGGAAGCAATACATGCACACGCCGAGGTCTCTAAAGCGGTACTGATCAGGCTCACCGGAGTGATCCGAAGTCTTAGCGACCGCATCTATCAATATGGCGCCCTCGATGTCAAAGACAGAGTGCGAAAAGAGATACTGGAGCTTTCTCTACAACACATGAGTGGACCCAATACAGCCGTCATACCCGACATGCCGAAACATTTGGAAATTGCCAACCGTATTAATACCCATCGCGAGGCGGTCACCCGAGAGCTAAATACCTTGTCTAAGATGGGCTTGATCGAACAACAACGACGCGTATTGACGGTAAACGACGTGGCCAAGCTATCAGCGCTGTTGCCAAAACTATGACGCCAAGATTGGATAGTGCGCGAAGGCTTCTCCTCGGGACGGTAGTAGCTGGACCTTCGCGGCGGTATTCAGCATTGAGCGCTTGTCCCATTTAAGCCTCCTGAAATGACTTGAAGTTTCATCCCTAAGTGCCAGAATATAAAGTATTGTTTGCGAATACGGCACGGTTCATGCCACAAACAAACGATCAGAGACACTAAGGACTTAAGTTGGAAGTGACAAAACGCGTCAAATATTGACAAAAATTGTCTCTTCCGGATAAACGGTAGGAATTTATCGACCAAATGTAGCTGATTTTCCGTGATGTTGAGCATGGCACGATTTATGCGTGTGGTTATAGTAAACGCATTCGATGTTAGGGGGTTTAGATGACTAGTAAGGTGTCTCGACCAGTAACGACGGTTCTACGGCCTCAAACAAAGCCGAAAACGGAAGACCCATATTACGTGCCGGGCCTCTCCCATCCATTAAACGGTGTTTCCTTGCGACTTTCGACCTTAGCCTGTCGGACCCGCTCTCCAGAGACACGCGACTCGTAGCAACGTCGGAAAGTTTCGACCTAAACGAAACAACGGCTGGCTACTCCAGCAATGGTTAACAAAACTACAGTCGCGTGGCGCATCGGGGTACTACTGCTACTTTTCGCAGCCCTACCTGCAGGCTTGTATTTGCACGAAACTAGGCAAATAGTTGGGACGGAAGCCATGCTCGATGTATCGGTTTCAGTGAAAACTATTTCACACGTCGAAGTAGATGCGTTAGGTGACTCTGTCTGGACTCCCACTTCTGGCTCGGGCTTCCTCATATCATCTAAGGAGTGCGAGGTCTTAACCAATCACCACGTGATCGCCGAAGCCGCGCGGATCGAAGTCTACCCGCGACACTGGTCTGAAACGACTGGGATTCCCGCAACTGTGGTTAACTCCAATCCCAGGTCGGATGTCGCCATTTTGCGTATGTCTGAGTGCGCCGGAATTCCGCAGGCAACGTTGGGTGATTCCAATGTACTGAGACCAGGTGATGAGGTTTATGCTGTGGGTAACCCGCTGGGTAGCAATCCGGATTCTATTACTCGAGGGATTGTTTCTCATACCGAGAGGTTCACATCGGGTCTTATTCCATACCTGCAAACCGATGCCACCATCAGCCGTGGGAGCTCCGGGGGTGCATTATTCAACAGGGCAGGAGAAGTTATTGGTATTAACACGGCGATTATGGCCACAAAAAGTGGCGGTGCCCTTGGCGTTGGTTATGCCCTACCTATTAACTTAGTCAAGAATGAAACCGACAAATTACACAACGGACCACCTACTTGGGGGGAAGCGGGGGTAGAAGATTATCTAACAGGGCTGACCGAGCGTGAGGCTTCATTCTTTCAGGTCCCGGACGGGCGCGCCGCAATTATCTTAACCAATTCTCCTGAGGAAGGCCCCAGTAAGGACAAGCTCTTCGCCAAAGACGTGATTTACGAGATTGGGAACACGAATATCACTAGCGTGAAACAGGCGCAACGATTTATCAGCGGCCATAATCCCGGTGACCAACTTACCTTCAGAGTGATCAGGGATGGAGAACACGTAGATGTCGATATAACATTGACGGAGGGCTGGGAGACTAAAGAGCCGCCGGGTGCTGACTACTATGTCGGCCACCTCGGCCTGAGCTTCGAGATGTGGGACACTGAGAACGACCTTAGAGGCCAATACGATACGCCGGTAATTACGAAAGTGCACAGCCTCGGTCCGGCACACCTCGCTTATGTCACAAGCTCTCAAAAAACAATCGCACGCAACGGCCCACTCATGCTACCCATCCAGTTGGAGGTTAAAACTCTAACCGGAGTTGCCTTTAAGGGTAAGCACCATGAGGTACACTCAATCGAAAAACTTGAAGATCTCGCAGCTCGGGCCTTTGCAGCAAATCTTCCTCTTTTACTTGAGATAGAAACGTGGGGACGCGAGAATCCATTAAAGTTTGATGAACCGATAAAACGCCAAAAAACATCGTTCCATGTCATCCAACCTGCGCTGACCACCGCCGCGGCGCCGAAAACCGACGACAGCGACTTTGACGTAGGGCTTGAACAGACCGAACCGCAGACCAGTGAGGTGGCCTACCTCAACGCCGAGAGAAGGCGCTAGTCACTAGTTAATTAGCAACAACTAGCTACGCTCAAACTAACCCCCCTTCAACGGCGGCATAATGGCGACTATGTCGTTCTCAGACAACCTAAACTCAGCGTGCTCACTTCTGGGCAATACATCGCCATTGACTGCGATCAGATACTTGTCATCCGCCGGCATCCCCAGACGGCGTACTACATCCATCGGGGTGACATTGCCTTTCACATTTAACTCGGCTGGATTATCACTACCAGGGGGGAGATAGTCATCAAGAATGCCGGTGGTCTTAACCTGAATCTTCATTGCTTACGGCTAGTCCAATCCTAGACGACTGAGTGTTTCTTGCGTCGGGACCCCATCCGAGGTCCAACCCCTTGCCGAATAATATTCGGGAATCATCCTGTCCAGCTCACAGACCTTACCTTTGGCCGTACCGCTCGGTGCCGGTACTTCAAGCAACCGCTTGGGCAAGGTATCATCTGCAGCAGTCAGTCCAGCGGCAAGATTAAACTGTCGCTCCAAATTCCACGTCCGTTCCCCACACTCCAGTATTCTGGCCTCTGTCCACTCACCTTCACAGGCCGCATCGATTTGCTTTTGAAGCTCCGGCGTTCCCCAGGCAGATGTTGGGAATAGGCATAGCCCGGTGGAGTCAATCATCGCCACGAAATCTTGTGAGTCTTTGCACGGTTTGGCCTTCCCTTTCCCACTCTGGTCGTCCATATCCACTTCGAAAGTGTCATGCTTAAGATGACAGGCCCCTCTGTTGGACGTTGCGTACCCCAGTCCCATGCCTTGTAGGGCACGGGAGTCATAACCCGCGAACTCCTGCCCTTTGACGCCCATGAAGAGTTCCGGGTGACCGTATTTCTCGCATAGACGCTTTGAGCCCAATCCTAGCACCTGACCAAATCCTTCGTACTTTCCGGTTTTTTCCGCCATGACGGTCAAAGCTTGGGCGTTGCCAAAGGTCAATTCAACCCCATCCGTGTCTTGCTTGGGGATCGCACCTATCTCATACAGTTCCATCGCAGCCGCTAGAGTCACACCGAAACTAATGGGATCCATGCCGTGCTCATTCATCATAAAGCCGGCGAAAGTACAGGCGTCGATATCGTCTACGCCGACGACTGGTCCAAATGCGTAGGCAGTCTCGTACTCCAAGCCGCCAGATGCATGCCAGTATTCCTTGCGGTTAACAATCGTGAAGTGTTCCTTGTCAATATGGGCGATTCGACCACACGCGATAGTGCATCCGAAACAAGCCTTGTTGGTGATCAAATTCACGTGTCCGTTCCGTTTCCTTACCCGCATCCCGCGAGCACCAACCTTGTCATATCCCTCGAACTGAACCTCCTGAAAATTGCGCGTCGGCAACCCACCAAATTCCTGCATGGTGGCCATCATAGCGTTGGTGCCAAGCTTTGTGAGCCCCTTCCTGCCGGCATCGTTTACCAGCAGCTCTTTCATTTCTTTCGTCGCCTGCATGAATTTCTCCGGGTCGTCTACGGTGACTCCTTTCGTCCCCCGTACAGCGATGGCTTTTAAGTTCTTCGAACCCATGACAGCACCGACCCCAGAACGACCCGCAGCGCGATGCAGATCATTGACTATGCATGCAAAATACACCCCGCGTTCACCGGCAACCCCGATGGACGCGATCTTAAGTTGGGGGCCTTGATGGTGAGCCTTTATCCATGCGTCGGTATCCCACACACTTTTGCCCCACA
>JASJAT010000130.1 GCA_030066885.1 Arenicellales bacterium
TTCATAGTGCTATTACTCGCTGGTTAACATACGGAGACAATGTCTCAATGAGTTGTTTTCCCGGTGTCAAGACCGTTGCTGCCTAAATTTTTCGGTTGAGGGTTAATCAAAATCCGGGAGGTGGTAAGCATCTTCCCACATAACCCTGCCCTCTCATGAGTATCACCACGAAGCAACCGATAGCTACATTTCATCAACCGTCTTTATGTTGTATGACTATTATTCAATCATACGTGTCGTGATGGTGGTGTGAATATCGCCAATATCATCCCGACACTTTTTGTACCGAACACCCAAGCCAAGGTGATAAAAGGGATTAAGTTTTGACCCGGTATTTATTGTTTAAAAATGGACTTCCTCAGTATCTGCTGATCATTCTATCTAGGGTGTTATTTGCACTTTGGCTAGTGCGGGGTACCAAGCGTTACCCTGAATTGCCACCAGTGGGCTATGAATCCCACTTAGGAAAACCTGGGTCAGGCAAACTTTGTCTATATGTGCCTGTACCCGAGTGAGTATCCTAAACGGCGTCAAGAGTCTGTTGAGTAGCAAAAAACATAAGCCATCCTTGGCGGTAGTCTCCATAAGTGGGGGAGGAGGAAAAGTAGGGTGGTGCGGCAGGGGACGACGATCATCTAGTAAGGCAAGGTGATCTAACTGCCACACACCCTGCGATAACCTTAAACAAGCCGTCGTGAACAAATTGTGAATGGTGCCTCGTTCTTAATAGAGGCAAAGACATACCCCAACCTCCGGGTATTAGAGTCGGTGACTACCCTTTCGAATTTTAGTGGCCTTCACAGAATGTTCACGTTATCGCGACTAAGTTCATCCCTTTACACATTAAATCCACACTTCTGGTCGTATAGAGAAATTCTGACAACCAGCATAGAAAAGTTCGATAACCAGTATGAAAAAAGGGGATTACCATGGCTGATCTTGTTGTAATTGAATATGAAGATATGTACTCGGCTGAGGAAGTGAGACTTAAACTGCAGAGGATGCAGCAAGAGTACCTTGTCGACCTGGCAGATGCGGTTGTTGCGGTTAAAGATGAGACAGGAAAAGTCAGGTTGAACCAAATCCACAACCTTACAGCATCGGGAGCGGTGTCTGGAGGCTTCTGGGGTACATTGATCGGTCTGATATTTCTCAATCCCCTGCTGGGCATGGCTGCCGGCGCAACAGCCGGTGCCGTAAGCGGTGCCCTGACCGATGTTGGAATAAACGACAAATTCATGAAGGACATCGCTAGCGGTTTTAATAACGGAACATCAGCTTTGTTTGTGCTATGTCGTAAAGCCACGCCGGATAAAGTACTCGCTGAATTGCGAGGCACTGGCGGTAAAATCCTCAAAACTTCATTAACCCACGAAGAGGAGGAGAAACTGCAAGCGGCAATTAGCTCGCAGGCATGAGTCTCTCCATGAAGCATGTCCAGAATTGAGGAGTTTTTGGCTTGGGGGTTGCTATGAGTATAACCCCTCACCAGCATCTGATATCGTAGACATAAGATGAGTAACTTGGCTAAAGATCTTGAGCAGCGTTGCGATGCAGTAGAGTCCTGCAGTGCGATAAAGATGTTGATTCAACCGCGCGATAGAGATCTGGGCGGCTTTTTGGTGCGAAGGGTGTTGCCTACACACCAGCAAAAAATGGTCGGCCCCTGGATTTTCTTCGACCATATGGGTCCGGTGGACTTTCCAGCCGGACAAGGTCTCAACGTGGCGCCGCACCCGCATATCAATCTGGCCACGGTGACCTATCTGTTTGAAGGAGAAATCTTGCATCGGGACTCGATCGGCAGCCTCCAGAGCATTCGGCCTGGCGACATCAACTTGATGGTCGCGGGTCGGGGAATCGTACATTCGGAGCGCGAGAGACCGGAAGTCACCGCTGAGCCTCATCGTCTCCACGGTTTACAGCTGTGGTTGTCTCTGCCCGAAGATGATGAGGAAGTCGACCCGGTCTTTTACCACTACCCAGCCACGGCCATTCCCGAAGTCACGGTGGCAGGTGTGCCCCTGCGGGTCATGATGGGATCTGCTTATGGCGTGACATCACCAGTCCAGGTGTTCGCTGAAACCCTCTATGTGGAGGCACGTTTGCAGGCGGGCCAGACCATTGCTCTTCCGAATGCAGTGGAGCGTGCAGCATATGTCGCCAGTGGCAGTCTTAGGATACAAGGTATACCGATACCTGAACATTCAATGGCCGTATTCTCCAGTGCGGAAGAAATCAGACTCGAGGCATTGGAAGATACGCAGATCGCCGTTATTGGTGGTGAGAAACTGGGCCCGCGTCATATCGACTGGAACTTTGTCTCAAGCTGTAAGTCTCGTATAGAGCTGGCTAAGGAGGACTGGAGGGCGGGGCGCTTTCCAAAAGTGCCGGGAGACGAGCTGGAATTTATTTCCCTTCCTGACTAAAACCTGCATCTGATATCGGCAAAGAACGCTGGCAGTGTAAACGAGGAATATAAACACCAAACTGCAAACACACATGCCCGGAGAACCATTTGACGAACCTTTAGAGCTCGCGAGCGATCTACGCGGGAGTAGATAAGGAGTAAACTCCCACCTCGCGCACCTTATGACTGTTGCCGGTTAATAGTATCCAAACTCTTAAAAAAACGCTGTGCGTCAGCTCGAATGGCATCGATCTTAGTCTTACTCATCCTGGATATGGATGCATACACCAAAGACAGGCGTGGGTTGGTTTGAAGCCTTTTTTTGTTGCGGATGAGAAAATCCCAATACAGATAATTGAACGGGCACGCGTTGGAGCCATTTTTCTCTGACGCGCTGTAGGCACAGCCCTCGCAATAGTTCGACATCTTATTGATATAGTTGCCGCCCGCTGCATAAGGCTTACTGCTAAGCACACCGCCATCCGCAAAAAGTACCATGCCCGTAACATTCGGCATTTCGACCCATTCATAGGCGTCCGCATAGACAACCAGATACCATTCATTGACCTGTTTCGGATCAACTCCCGCCAACAGTGCAAAATTTCCAAGCACCATTAATCGCTGGATATGGTGCGCGTAAGCGTTTTCTTTCGTTTCCTTGATGCACTGGCGCAAGCAATTCATTTGCGTTTCATTTCCCCAAAACAACCGCGGCAGCCTTCGTTTGGCTTCCAGATAATTTTCGTTTGCATACTGTGGCATTTTCAGCCAATAGATCCCGCGCACATATTCGCGCCAACCGATGATCTGACGGATAAATCCCTCGACAGCGTTTAGCGGCGCACCGCCGTCGTAATAGGCCTGCTCTGCCTTTTGTACGACTTCCCTGGGATCAAGCAGCCCGCAGTTGAGGTATAAGCTCAAATGTGAGTGATACATCCAGGGTTCTCCCTCTAGCATCGCATCCTGATACTCTCCGAAATGCAAAAGCCGCTCGTCGATGAACTTGCGTAATGCATACAGCGCCTGCCTGCGCGTCACCGCAAAATGGAAGGGCTCGAGATCACCAAAGTGATCTCCGAAGCGTTCCGCTACCAGGTTCAGGACTTCCCGAGTCACGTTGTCCATCTTTGCCCTGTAGGCAGGAGGCAACTCGAGCCCCGATTTTGGTGGTTTTCGATTTTGCGCGTCGTAGTTCCATTTTCCACCTTCCGGTTCGCCGTTGTGCATAAGAACGCTGTGTCTCCTGCGCATGTCACGGTAGAAAAACTCCATCCGCAGCTGCTTGCGGTTTTCTGCCCAGACGCTGAACTCCTCTGTCGAACAGAGAAAGCGTCCATCTGATCGAACCTCAACCTCCAGGTCGAAGGCTTTGCGCCAGTTCCGAATGTCCTCAAGCACTCGATATTCGCCGGGAAAAGTGACGATGACTCTGTCAGGATTGTGTTTCTGGATCGCTCGGTGGACCTCACTTTTTATTGAGCCGGTGTTGTCCTTATCGTCGAGTTTGACGTAGTCTACTCGGTAATCCCTTTCTGTAAGCTCGCAAGCGAAATGGCGCATCGCGGAAAACAGAAAAGCAATTTTCTTTTTGTGGTGTTTAACGTAAGTTGCTTCTGCGCGTACCTCACACATTAGTACAACGTCGCAACCCCTATCGCAGTCTTTCAAGCTAGAGATATTGTGGTTCAGCTGGTCGCCGAGTATCAGTCGTAAGGCACCCATATCGATACTGCCTCTGGGTTGTTGGCCGGTGGAGTAAGTTGGTCTCCGTTTCTATTCGCCGTCCTATTGGCAATACGATGCTGCGCAAGGCACTTTCGCAACCGCGGTTGCCACAGAGTATCATTGAATAACTTCTTTCCAAAACATCCATCCGGTCTCACGAATGGCGTAGATGGGAGTCCGGCACCAAGCATGTTGACACACGGTCGGGCCAGCACTTCTTATGATAAATAGAATATATCGCACATCACTTTTCATCTTTCGACGTGATCTTTGTTTGGAGGATAATCGCGCCAGCAGCGAAAGTTTGATCCCGACTGTCAGTTTATCAAGCGCTTCGTTCCCGAAATCCGCGATTTATCGTCACAAGAGATACACGGTATCGAAAAACACGGTGTACCCGAAGGTGTTGTATATCCTCACCCCATGGCTGATCACAAAGTCGAGCGCCAGGTAGCACTGGAGCAATACAAGACGTTGTAAGGTAGATTCTGCGACGAAAGTAAATTTAATCCATAACATTCGACCACCTGAAGCACAAACTCATTACCCGCGAGACCCGTTCGGGCCGGTTTAATACCTACTTCTCTGATACGCCTGCCAGTGAGACCACCCTGTTGTGGTTTTGCCTGCTCTCCTAAATAACAGTTGTTTACTTACCGTTTAGTGCTTGTGATCGAAATGTGAATTTCATGCCAACTAATGAATACATATCGTCGACGCGTCTTCTTGCAACATACGTTCCAGTTTCATAACACAACCGTTACTGACGGTTAACATTAACTTAAACAGATGACCCCGGCTAACAACATCGCTCCTAAGATTCAAAACGGCATCACTAATGCTGGCGAGTTTAACGCCGACCCGCAAATGAAAGGGGCCTATGTCCTAGCGTGGTCAAGGTACCGCCATTATCTGGGATGGTTTGGATTGGGTTTGGCCCTGCCTTTCTTTATCTGGGTACTTTTATCGTGGTTAGGTGCCACCCCTTCGATGGTAGAGGTGTTTGGCATAGCTGGAATACGCATTCCAGCATCAATCACCATCGCTGGCCTGCTGTTTGCTGCGGTGGGATTTCATGAAGTGTGACGGTACGGGTTCGTTGATAACGGGTTTTAACAGACATACTTGGAGTGAATGACATGTTTAAACTATCAGATCTTTTCATATTGCTTGCGGTGGCAGTGTCCTTCGCAGTATCCGGCTTCCTTTGGTTCAACGGTTACCAGACAGAAGGACTTTTTACCGCCATCTGGGTTCCGTCAATACTCGCCTTTGGGATCTATTTCAAGCTGTCTTATTTAATTGCTAAGAGGGCACAGTCATGACCAATACGATGCTTCTTTATGTATCCATATTTGTTTTCGCGATGATGGTTATCGGTCTGGTGCTAACCATGTGGGAGTTCAGGAACGGCGAACCTAGCCGACAGGCCTCTCAAGCCGGTGCTAAATTGAAACAGAGCATGGCACGGCAAGCGAGCAATAATAAAGCTGCTTAAAAGTCCTGCTGAATAATTTAACGGTACCTTGAGTTTTGATAGAGGGTTAAAGTAATGGAAAACGAAATCGCGGCGACCGCTGCAAGTTATGTTTTAACGCGTGTTGGCATTCTCCTTATCTTCAGCTACGTGGTTTATAGAATTCTCCAACCGAAATCTGCATCAACCTTGATCCGGCGTGAACGCACGCCGGTCTCATCCAGGCCCGACCTCGTACCTGACGACCGGTGTTGACGAGCGGTACGCACATCACAGCCAGGTTGTTGAAAGTAGATCCGGAACGAAGAGCCGATGGGTACGGACATGGAAGTCAAAATAGGGATCAACTGCCGAGCGACGTCCGCAAAATCGAAGATAATACGGACATGTTCTGGCTAGACATAATAGCTAATCCTGGCAATGGCAAGATCGGCGTGAAAAGCGCGGCCGATGGCGACTAGACCGATCCGTCGTAGCCGCATAATGTCTAGAGGCGCCTGCAGTCGATAGGGCGTAAAGCTCTCGAAAGGAAGATCGATCGTGTTCCACTCATTACCCGCACGGAAATGAGCCCGATAGGACTGCCAAGGTCGGACGTTTTCGGGAGTGCGTAGATGCACAGAGTATGTCTCACCGTTGCCCCTTGCGATGAGACGAATGCCGGTACATTCGGAGGCATCAAATGTGCTATCCGGAGGCGCCAAGTCAAGCGCGACCTGGATGAAGCCTCCGTTATTGTCGAGACGGACGTCACCGGTCAGCCGTAAGCATTGACGCTCTTCAATTGTGTCATAGGTTATACGGCCCTCGGAGACCCCACCCATGACTTGGTCGCTGACGGTACGCCATCGCGTACCTAGCTTGGATAGGAAATCTCTACCGCTAAAGTCGTCTATGAGCATTTCAACCATTTCGCGTATGGATTTCAGCCGCAGGATTCAAGTCATCCTCTGCGCAAAATCTTCTTCAATACCAAGTGTGAACAGTATGTGAACACGGCCATGCTTATCCTACACATAACGTTTACTCAACGACCAGCATCATAAGGCCTCAATTTAACTAATATAGGAGTTACCTAATGAATAGCCGAAAATGGCTGATTTCTTCTTTCCTCACCAGTACCTTATTACTTGCGGGTTTTAACAGCAATGCGATGGGGCCCAAAAAAGATATAGTGGACACTGCAATTGCTTCAGGCGATTTCAACACCCTCGTTACGGCCGTCAAGGAAGCTGGTTTGGTTGAAACTCTGAAGGGCAAAGGCCCATTCACGGTGTTCGCGCCAACAGATGCAGCTTTCGCGAAGATCCCCTCCGATCAATTGAATGCCCTGCTGGCGGACAAAGACAAATTGGCCTCCGTACTCACTTACCATGTGGTGCCAGGTAAAGTCATGTCCACAGAGGTGGTAAAATTGGATACCGCTGCTACAGTGCAAGGCCAATCCGTCGACATTAGCGTAAAAGACGGCAACGTCTTCGTAGATGGAGCCCTGGTTTCGACCGTGGATATTGAAACGAGCAACGGTGTGATTCATGTAATCGACACCGTAATTCTTCCAAATTAAATCCTCGTAAACTGGCGAGGGCTAAGCGCCCTCGCCAACTTCATCGAACACAAACTTCGCTTAAAAGATATGGCAACCACTATGTACCGAGCAGAAATAATTCTGACATTACACCTCACATGCAATAAGCGCACACCAACAGGTTGTAGCACACCTTCCGTCGATACTCATGAGTTACAAGTGAAACAATGCGCAAATTTAACCAGTTATTGATTAGCTTTTTGTTTTTAAGCGTTACTGCTTGTTCAACCGTGACCCAAGAACCGATTAAAACCGTTGAATACGTCGATATTGATCGTTTTATGGGTGATTGGTACGTAATAGCCAATATTCCCACATCTCTGGAGAAGGGAGCGCACAATGCAGTCGAGTCATACCGACTGGCTGACGACGGCACTGTGGAAACCACTTTTACTTTTCGCAAGGAATCTTATGACGGGCCAGAGAAACGCTACAATCCGAGGGGCTTCATCAAAGACACGAAATCGAATGCCGTTTGGGGCATGCGCTTTATTTGGCCTTTTAAAGCTGAATACCTGGTTGTTTATCTAAACGAAGATTACACTCAAACCGTTATCGGTCGAAACAAACGGGACTATGTATGGATTATGGCGCGTACACCCGAGATCGCTGACACTGATTACAACCGTATCCTTTCGTTTCTCTCTGAGCAGGGTTATGACATTGATCTCATTCAAAAAGTGCCGCAAAAGTGGGATTGATCAGAGCACCCCAAGGGGCATATGACAGCAACGCATGATCAATCATCTTCTGATGTAGACCTTTTACAGGAACAGAGTAAGCGAGAGCTTTCGGTCGGTTCGCTGAGGCTACGTTATTGCCTAGGGATGGCAAGCGTAGCCCTGGTTGATATTGGGATGAATAGTGTGTACTTCATCCTTGCTGATAGGCCTGTGCAACTTCTCATCTTGCTACCGGAGAATCTGCTCCTACTCGGTGTATTGAATCTGCTTGTCGCGCTTCAAATCTACAAACCCATTGATCGATTTATACGGCAAGGAGTTAACCCGGCTGGTGCCCAAGAGGCACTCACGCATCTGCCGCTACGTTCCGCGATCTGGGTTGCAGTGCTTTCAGCGGGCTACTGTGGCATCGTATTCTTGACCAACACATTCACCCCTGAGCCGGCGCTACTCGATCGAGTACCTGAATGGAAGCGCATTTTTGCGTTCATTTGGTTCAGTTTTGTGTACGCATCATATTACAGCTTTTACATATTCTTTCTGGTCGATAACCTCGCCATGCATCAACGCGCTGCGCTGTTTCAAGGACACGGTCTGGAAATAGAACCACGCGAACATCGATTTCGCAACAAACTGGTGTTCGCTTTTCTCGTGGTAGCGCTGGTCCCAGCCAGTCACTTGATTTTAGACATTTTGGTCTTTCGTGATTTGCGACTGGCTCAGGGGTTTAGCGTAACAAGCACCGTACTGTTGGACCTGTTCGCCACGGTGGTCGTATTGTGTTTTGCGGTAGTCTTGGTAATAAAAGGTATGCTTCGACCGGTGCGTGAATTGACATCTACAGTTAGGGATATCGACAAGGGCATCCTCGATCGACGGGCACCTGTAATCTCAGACGATGAACTTGGAGTATTGATGCGTGCTGTCAACCAAATGGTTGACGGTCTGAAGGAGCGGGCGTTTATAAGGGAAACTTTTGGGCGTTACGTCCCTGAGGCTGTCGCCGCCGATATTATCGCGGGTAAAGCACCGATCGACCCAAAGATAGAGACTGCGACAATACTTTTTGCTGATATAGAAGACTTTACCGGCCTGGCCGAAAAACTTAGCCCAGCTGAATTGGTTGAGGTACTTAATGAGTATTTTTCTGCGGTCATCAAACCAATCAACCGACACAACGGCGTCGTAAATCAATTTCAAGGTGACGGAATGCTGGTGACCTTCAATATACCGTTGCGTGATCGGCAACATGCGGATAGCGCCGTTTCAGCGGCACTCGAAATTATCGAAGCTGTGAATAAGAACAAGTTCGGAGGGATCCATCTGCGAACACGAATCGGCATTAACACTGGGTTGGTTTTTGCCGGTAATGTCGGCTCCGGGGATCGATTTAACTACACGGTACACGGTGATGCGGTCAATATCGCTTCACGCCTCGAGAGCCTCAACAAAGACATGGGCACTCAGCTGCTTATATCATCAGCAACATTCGATTTACTCAACTGTTCATATCCACTGGCAAAGCAGAAATCGGTAAATGTAAAGGGCAGGGGACAACCTATCGGCGTTTACAGCTTGTGTGAAACAGAGCTTGAATCAGAGCAGGAAATCCCGACAGATACAGCGGATGTCAGCTCGCCCAATTCATCGTAGTTATTTTAAAGAA